>NZ_JBHUWC010000082.1:0-16769 GCF_042670225.1 Isoptericola sp. NPDC057191
TCCTCAAACGGCTCGTTTGAGGATCAGGTCAGCACGCACGATTCCGAGCGGGTCAGCGGACGGGACGCAGCACCAGTGCACCCAGGGGCGGGACGCGGAGGGTCACGGAGTGGCTGCGACCCTTCCAGGGGACGTCCTGGGCATGCACCCGGCCGAGGTTGCCGACCCCTGAGCCGCCGTAGTCGGCGGCGTCCGTGTTGAGTGCCTCGTCCCACTCGCCGCCGTCGGGCAGGGCCAGGCGGTAGCCCTCGTGCGGGACGCCGGCGAAGTTCACGACCACCACGACGGGGTTACCGTCCGCGTCGCGGCGCACCCACGAGACGGTGTCGTGGTCGGCGTCGTCCGCGTCGAGCCACTCGAAGCCGGCGGCGTCGAAGTCCCGCTCCCACAGGGCCGGGGTGGCGCGGTAGAGGGCGTTGAGGTCGCGCACCAGCCGCTGCACGCCGGCGTGGCCGGGAGTCTCGAGCAGCCACCAGTCCAGGCCGGCGCCCTCGTTCCACTCGGCGTCCTGGGCGAACTCCTGGCCCATGAATAGCAGCTGCTTGCCGGGGTGCGTCCACTGGTAGGCGAGGAAGGCGCGCACGCCCGCGAGCTGCTTCCACCGGTCGCCCGGCATGCGGCGCAGCAGCGACCCCTTGCCGTGCACCACCTCGTCGTGGCTGACCGGCAGCACGTACTGCTCGGAGAACGCGTAGACCAGCGAGAACGTCAGCTCGTGATGGTGGTAGCGGCGGTACATCGGGTCGTGCGCGACGTAGCGAAGCCCGTCGTTCATCCAGCCCATGTTCCACTTCAGGCCGAAGCCGAGGCCGCCCGCGGAGGTCGGGCTCGTCACCCCGGGGAAGGCCGTCGACTCCTCCGCGATCATCATGACGCCGGGGGAGCGGCGGTACGCCGTGGCGTTCGCCTCCTGCAGGAACGCGATCGCCTCGAGGTTCTCGCGTCCGCCGTGGACGTTGGGGACCCACTGCCCGGGCTCGCGCGAGTAGTCGAGGTAGAGCATCGAGGCCACGGCGTCGACGCGCAGCCCGTCGGCGTGGAACTCCTCGAACCAGTAGGTGGCGTTGGCGACGAGGAAGTTGCGCACCTCGCGCCGGCCGAAGTCGAAGACGTACGTGCCCCAGTCGGGCTGCTCGCCCCGGCGCGGGTCGGGGTGCTCGTACAGGGGCGCGCCGTCGAACCGGGCGAGGGCGAACTCGTCGCGCGGGAAGTGCCCCGGCACCCAGTCGAGGATGACGCCGACGCCCGCCTGGTGCAGCCGGTCCACCAGGTGGCGGAAGTCGTCAGGGTGCCCGAACCGCGCCGTCGGCGCGTAGTAGCCCGTGACCTGGTACCCCCACGACCCGCCGAACGGGTGCTCCGCCACGGGCAGCAGCTCCACGTGGGTGAAGCCCTGCTCGACGACGTAGGTGGTGAGCTCCTCGGCCAGCTCGCGGTATCCGAGCCCGGGCCGCCACGAACCCAGGTGCACCTCGTAGACGCTGACCGGCCCGGAGTGCGGGTCGCTCGCCGCACGCTGCGACAGCCACGCGTCGTCGCCCCACTCGTAGGCCGAGTCGACGACGACGGACGCCGTGGCGGGCGGCACCTCCGTGCCCTTGGCCAGCGGGTCGGCCTTGGCCCGCCACACGCGGTCGGCGCCGAGCACCTCGTACTTGTACCGCGTGCCCCCGCCGACACCGGGGACGAAGAGCTCCCACACCCCGCTCGAGCCGAGGGAGCGCATCGGGTGCACGGTGGTCCACCGGTTGTGGTCGCCCACGAGGCGCACCCCGCGCGCGTTCGGTGCCCAGACGGCGAACGCCGTGCCGTCGACGTCGCCGAGCGCGCTCGCGTACCGGTGCGGGTTGGCGCCGAGCACCCGCCAGAGCTCCTCGTGCCGGCCCTCCGCCACGAGGTGCAGGTCCACCTCGCCGAGGGTGGGCAGGAAGCGGTACGGGTCGTCGACGGTCTGCACGTCGTCGTCGTACCGGGTGCGCACGCGGTAGTCCGGCGCGTGCTGCACCCCTGCCGCGTCCACGCCCGCCGGGACCACGGCCTCCCACACGCCGGCCGCCACGTGCCGCGCCGGGTGCTCGCCGTCGCCGAGCACCACCGTCACCTCGTCCGCCAGCGGCCGCAGCGTCCGCACCACCGCCCAGGCGGAGCCGTCGGCCGCCGAGGCGTCCAGGAGGTGCGGGCCGAGGACCGTGTGCGGGTCGTGCAGGGTGCCCTGCGCGACCGCGATCAGCACCTCGGGATCGACAGGAGGCGGCGTTGGCGTCATGCGCTCACGATTCCACGGACCCCCGGGTGTCGCGTTCCGACGCGCGGCCCGGACGGGAGGCCCCGCGAGCGTGCCCGCGGGGCATAGCGTGTGCTTCGACCACTTCACGGGAGGTGGCAGGACCCCGGCCGTCCGGACCGCCTCTCTGTGCACGACGAAGGACTCCTCCATGACCTCCCTGCCCCCGACCTTCCGCGCCCTGCACGACGGGTGGAGCCTGACGGCCCCCACGCTCCCCGCCGGCGCGCCGGACACGGTGTCCGCGGCCCTGACGGCCGGGATCCCCGCGGCAGTACCGGGGGAGGCCCACCTCGACCTGCACCGGGCGGGCCTCATCGACGCACCGTTCGACGGCGACAACGAGACGTCGCAGCAGTGGGTCGGCGACACCTCGTGGCGGTACGCGACGACGTTCGCGTGGCAGCCGGGCGACGCCACGCGGCACGACCTGGTCGCGCTCGGGCTCGACACCGTGGCGACGGTGGAGCTCAACGGGGTCGAGCTCGGCACGACGCAGAACATGCACCGGTCCTTCCGGTGGGACGCGCGCGACGCGCTGCGAGAGGGCGACAACTCCCTGGTCGTCACCTTCGCCGCGCCCGTGCCCGAGGCGCTGGCTCGCGCCGAGCGGGACGGCACGCTGCCGTCGACCAACCACCACGAGTACAACCAGCTGCGCAAGATGGCCTGCTCGTTCGGCTGGGACTGGGGGATCGACGTCGCCGGCGCGGGCATCTGGAAGCCGATCGGCCTCGACTCCTGGTCCGGCGTGCGCGTCGTCTCTGTCCGACCGCTCGTCGACGTCGCCGGTGCGGGCGAGCAGGGCGGGCACGACGGCGTCCTCACCGCGCACGTCGAGATCGAGCGCGACGGCGCGACGGGCGCCGGCGCGGTGCCGCTGGAGGTGCGTGTCACCGGGCCCGACGGTGGGCAGCTCCTGGCGACGGGCAGCGTGCCCGCCGGGGAGGTCGAGGGCGTGGTGACCGTGCGGGTGCCGGGCGTGCGCCGCTGGTGGCCGGTCGGCCACGGTGCGCAGCCGCTCTACGACGTCGACGTGACGGCCACGAGCGACGGCGCCGCCGCCCGCTGGTCGGGGCGCGTCGGCTTCCGCACGGTCGAGCTGGACACCGCCCCCGACGACGCCGGCGCGCCGTTCGTGCTGAAGGTCAACGGCGAGACGGTGCTCGTCCGGGGGGCGAACTGGATCCCCGACCACGCGTTCCTCACCGAGATCGATCGCGACCGGTACGCCCGCCGCGTCGCCGACGCCCTCGAGGCGAACGTCAACCTCCTGCGGGTGTGGGGAGGCGGCATCTACGAGTCGGACGACCTGTACGACCTCGCCGACGAGCGCGGCCTGCTGATGTGGCAGGACTTCCCGTTCGCGTGCGCCGCCTACGGCGAGGACGAGCCGATGCGCTCCGAGGTGGAGGCCGAGGCCCGGGAGAACGTCACCCGGCTCAGCCCGCACCCCTCGCTGGTGATCTGGAACGGCAACAACGAGAACACGTGGGGCTCGGTTGACTGGGGGTGGGCCGGCATGCTGGACGGCCGCCCCTGGGGCGACCTGTACTACCGCGAGCTGCTGCCCGGCGTGCTGGCCGAGCTGGACCCCACGCGCCCGTACTCGCCGGCGAGCCCGTACTCGTTCGGCGACTACCGCCACCCGAACGACGAGCGCTACGGCACGATGCACATCTGGGACGTGTGGAACCGGGAGGACTACGGCGTCTACGCCCGCTACCGGCCGCGCTTCCTGTCGGAGTTCGGCTTCCAGGGCCCGCCGGCGTGGTCCACGCTCACCCGCGTCGTCCACGACGAGCCGCTCGACCCGTTCGGCCACCAGATGCTCGTGCACCAGAAGGCGCACCTGGGCAACGCCAAGCTGGAGCGCGGCTGGCAGGGGCACCTGCCCGACCCGGCCACGATCGAGGACTGGCACTGGACCACCCAGCTCAACCAGGCGCACGCCGTGCGGTTCGGCATCGAGCACGTGCGGTCCCTGACCCCGCACAACACCGGCACGATCATGTGGCAGCTCAACGACAGCTGGCCGGTCGTGTCGTGGGCGGCGGTCGACCACGACGAGCACCGCAAGCCGCTCTGGCACGCGCTGCGCGCGGCTTACGCGCCCCGGCTCGCGACGCTCCAGCCCCGGGCCTCCGACGCTGCGCGCGCCGCCGCCTGGGAGGGTGTGCCGCCGGAGCCGGACGGCGTCGCCCTCGTGGTGGTCAACGACACGGGGGCACGGCTGGCCGGGACGTGGACCGTCACGCGGGAGCGGCTCGACGGTGCCGTCCTCGCGACCACGACCCTCGAGGTCGACGTCCCGGCCCGCGGGGCCGCGACGGTTCCGGTACAGGCCGACGTCGCCACCTTCGGCGACCCGGGCGAGGAGGTCCTCGTGGCCGCCCCGGACGACCCGGCGGCCGACGTCGCCGTGGCCCTGCGGCACGGGGCGGAGGTCGTGGACCAGCGTCTCGACCCTCGAGCCCTGCGGATCGAGGCCACGCGCACGGCGGACGGCTGCGAGCTGCACGTGACAGCCACGTCCCTCGCACGGGACGTGTTCTGCCACGCCGACGTCGTGGACCCGGCGGCGCGCGTCGACGCGGGCATGGTGACGCTGCGGGCGGGCGAGCGCGTCACCCTGCGCGTCACCTCTCCTGCGGGCGGCGACCCGGAGGCGTTCGCCGCCGCGGTGCGCAGCGCGAACGACCTGGTCGGGCGTGCGGTCAGCGCGGGCGGTTGAGCACGCGGTCCACCGCGGACAGCGGGATGTGCACCCACCGGGGACGTTGGCGGGTCTCGTAGACCACCTCGTAGAGCGCCTTGTCGAGCACGAGGGCGGCGAGCACCGCGTCGGCGGTCGGGGGGTCGAGCGCCGGCGGGCGGCTGGTGTTCAGGCCGCTCACCGCTGCCGAGGCGTCGGCGGCCCGGCGGTAGCGGGCGACGAAGGCGTGCACCGCCTCGGCCTCCCAGTACGGGTCGGGCGCCCCGCCGACGGCCGCCGCGTACGAGAACGAGCGGACCATGCCCGCGACGTCGCGCAGCGGGAGGTCCGGCGCCGTGCGCTCCGCCGCGGGGCGCTGCGGCTCGCCCTCGAAGTCGAGCAGCTTCCAGCCCGTCGCGCCGTGCAGGGCCTGGCCGAGGTGCAGGTCGCCGTGCACCGTCTGCAGCCGCAGGCGGGGCAGGCGGACCTGCAGGTCGTCGAGGAGGGTGGCGATCTCGGCCTCGCGCGCCGCGAGGGAGGGCGCCTCGGCGACGGCGAGCGCCGCCCGGCGTCGCAGCCCGTCGACGAACGTCGCCGGGTCCAGCAGCGGGCCGGGGGGCATCGCCTGGCGCAGCACGGCGTGCAGCTCGGCGAGAACCCGACCGAGGTCCGCCGCGAGCTGGGCGAACGACTCGCCGCTGCCGGCGTGCTCGCAGGCCAGCTCGAAGCCGTCCCGGGCCTGGGGCACCAGCTCGCTGAGGACGGCGAGGGCGGTGGTCACGCCCGGCGCCGTGGGAACCTGCAGGGCGCCGAGGAACCGCGGCACGCCGTCCCACCCCGCGCGGGTCAGGGCGCGCGGCACGACCACGTCGGGGTGCGGGCCGGGGGTCACGGTCCGCAGGATCTTGAGCATCCCGCCCGTGCCGCCGGGGGACGGCACGCCCGGCAGGACGACGCTCGTGTTCGACTGCTCGCCCGCCACGACGCGCCCGCCGGCCACCAGCGCCGCGTCGTCCACGCCGTCGCCGGCGCCGGCGGCGCGCAGCAGGGCGAGCCAGCAGGCGGGGTGGGAACCGCCGTCGTGCACCGCGACCGGCCCCGCGGCGGTGCGGACCTCGGCGATGAACCCTGGCCCGCGTTCCGCCGGGTCGGTGAGGACCAGCGGCACCTGCGCCACCGCGGAGCCCCCGGGCACGCCCGCGCCGTGCAGCGCGGTCAGGACGACGACGACGTCGCCGCCCGCGCCGGACCCGCCCGTCGCGGTGCCGGCCGTGCCGCGCTCGTCGTCGAACGTCACAGCCAGCCACGGCTCGACCCGCACGTCGGCGCCGCTGGCCCCGCCCGCGGGGAACCAGCGCCTGCCCGGCAGCCAGGCCGCGAGCAGGTCCCCGACGCTCGGGTCGGGGACGTCCGCGGCCGGCCGCACCGCGGTCATGCGCGACCGCCCCCGGGGGTGGTCGCGACCGGCGACGCCGGCGGGGTCAGCAGCAGCCAGTAGAAGTCGCGGGACCCCCACGTCATCGTGATCGACTCGTCCGGCCCGACGTCGGGGAACCGGGCGCCCCCGAAGAGGTCCGTCAGCGACCATCCCGCGCGCCCGGGCAGCCGCACGCGCGCCGAGCGTGCCGTGGCGGACAGGTTCGCCGCCATGAGCAGCGTCTCGCCGGGCGCCGAACGCGTGAACGCGATCACCGCCTCGTCGTCCGAGTCGAGGGCCGTCAGGTCCCCGGTGCCGAACGCCGGGTGCAGGCGTCGCACGGCGAGCATGCCGTGCACCCAGTGCAGCAGGGAGGACGGCTGCGCGAGCTGCGCCTCGACGTTGGTGTGCTGGTAGTGGTGCACGAGCGACTGCACCAGCGGCAGGTACAGCTTGCCCGGGTCGGCGGTGGAGAAGCCGGCGTTGCGGTCCGGGGTCCACTGCATCGGGGTGCGCACCGAGTCGCGGTCGGGCAGCCAGATGTTGTCGCCCATGCCGATCTCGTCCCCGTAGTACAGGCACGGGCTGCCCGGCAGGCTCAGCAGCAGCGCGTGCGCCAGCTCCACCTCCTTGCGCGAGTTGTCGAGCAGGGGCGACAGCCGCCGGCGGATGCCGATGTTGGCCCGCATGCGCGGGTCGGGCGCGAACCACCCGTACATCGCCGCGCGCTCCTCGGTGGAGACCATCTCGAGGGTCAGCTCGTCATGGTTGCGCAGGAACGTGGACCACTGGCCGCCCGGCGCGGGGATGTCGGGGGTGTCCGCGAGGATGTCCAGCAGCGGCCGGGCCCGCTGGTCGCGCATCGCGTAGTAGACGCGCGGCATCACCGGGAAGTGGAAGCACATGTGGCACTCGGGCTCGTCCGCGGTGCCGAAGTAGTCGACGACCTCCTGCGGCCACTGGTTCGCCTCGGCCAGCATGATGCGGCCCGGGTACTCGTCGTCGATCATGCGGCGCACCCGGCGCAGGAACGCGTGCGTCTCCGGCAGGTTCTCGCAGTTCGTGCCCTCGGCCTCGAACAGGTAGGGGACGGCGTCGAGCCGGAAGCCGTCCACGCCGATCGCCAGCCAGAACCGCGCCACGTCCAGCATGGCGTCCACGACGCGCGGGTTCTCGAAGTTGAGGTCCGGCTGGTGGCTGAAGAACCGGTGCCAGAAGTACTGCCGGCGCTCCGGGTCGAACGTCCAGTTGGACGTCTCCGTGTCCACGAAGATGATGCGCGCGTCCGGGTACCGGGTGTCGTCGTCGGACCACACGTAGAAGTCACCGTAGGGACCGTGCGGGTCGGCCCGCGACGCCTGGAACCAGGGGTGCTGGTCGCTGGTGTGGTTCATCACCAGGTCCACCACCACCCGGATGCCGCGCGCGTGCGCCGCCTCGATGAGCTCGGTGAAGTCCCCGACGGTGCCGTACTGGCTCGCGATCGACGTGTAGTCGGCGACGTCGTACCCGCCGTCGCGCAGCGGGGACGGGTAGAACGGCGGCAGCCACAGGCAGTCCACCCCCAGCCACTGCAGGTAGTCGAGCCGCTCGGTGACGCCCCGCAGGTCGCCCGTGCCCGCCCCGGCCGTGTCGGAGAAGGCACGCACGATGACCTCGTAGAACACCGCCGTGCGGTACCACTCCGGGTCGTCGGACAGCCCCGGCTTGTCCAGCGGCGGCGGCGTCGGCTGCGGGCGCGTGGGCAGCGCCTGGACCGGCACCTGGCGCGTGATGGGGCGCGGCACCTCGGGCGTCATCGCCGGACCGCCGTCGGCCGTGTCATGGCGGCCGTCACGCCAGCCCCACGGTGAGCACGTGCGCCACCTGCTCGCGCGGGTCGAGGCGGACGTACGGGTGCGCGCCCCACGGGTACGTCGCGCCCGACAGCTCGTCGTGGGCGACGAAGAACGCCTGGTCCTCCACGCCGTCGGGCCGCGTCAGCCCGAGGGCCTCGAGGTCGAGGAGCACCGTGGACTCCTGCGTGGTCCACGGGTCCAGGTTCAGCACCACGAGCACGACGTCGTCCGTCGTGGCGCCCGGCCGCCCCGCGCCGGGCAGGTGCTCGGCACGCACGCGCCGGGAGAACGCCACGACCTGGTCGTTCGTCGTCGGGTGCACCGTCAGGTCGCGCAGCTGCTGCAGCGCGGGGTGCGCCCGCCGGATCTCGTTCAGCCGCCGCAGCAGCGTGGAGACGCCGATGACCTCGGCCTGCGACCAGTCGCGCGGCTTGTACTCGTACTTCTCGTTGTCGATCTGCTCCTCGACGCCCGGCCGCGGCACGTTCTCCACCAGCTCGTAGCCCGAGTAGATCCCCCACGTGGGGCTGCCGAGCGCCGCCAGGACCGCGCGCACCGCGAAGCCCGCCACCCCGCCGTGCTGCAGGTACGGCGGCAGGATGTCGTGCGTCGTCGGCCAGAACGACGGGCGCAGCACCGAGCCCTGCGGCCCGGACACCTCCTGCAGGTACTCCTCGATCTCCTCCTTGGTCGTGCGCCAGGTGAAGTAGGTGTACGACTGGTGGAACCCGATGCGCGCGAGCGTCTGCATCATCGCGGGCCGGGTGAACGCCTCGGACAGGAACAGCACCTCCGGGTGCGTCGCGTGCACCCGCGCCAGCAGCCACTCCCAGAAGTCCAGCGGCTTGGTGTGCGGGTTGTCGACGCGGAACGCCGTCACGCCCCGGTCCACCCACAGCAGCACGATGCGCAGGATCTCCTCCGCCAGGCCCTGCGGGTCGCGGTCGAAGTTCAGCGGATAGATGTCCTGGTACTTCTTCGGCGGGTTCTCCGCGTACGCGATGGTCCCGTCGGCGCGGATCGTGAACCACTCCGGGTGCTCGGTCACCCACGGGTGGTCGGGCGAGCACTGCAGCGCCAGGTCGAGCGCCACCTCGAGGTCGTGGGAGCGAGCCGCCGCGACGAAGGCACGGAAGTCGGCCTCGGAGCCGAGGTCCTGGTGGATCGCGTCGTGACCACCGTCGGGCGCACCGATCGCGTACGGGCTGCCCGGGTCGCCCGGCTGCGGGTCCAGGGTGTTGTTCCGGCCCTTGCGGAACGTCGTGCCGATGGGGTGCACCGGGGTGAGGTAGACGACGTCGAACCCCATCGCGGCGATCTCCGGCAGCCGACGCGCCGCCGTCCGGAACGTGCCCGAGCGCCACGTCCCGTCCTTGCGCCGCGTCGCGCCCTCGGAGCGCGGGAACAGCTCGTACCAGCTCGCCGCGAGCGCCAGCGGACGGCTCACGCGGAGGGGGTACGCGGCGCTCGCCGTCACGAGGTCGCGCAGCGGCGCACGGCGCAGGGCGTCCTTCACCGCGGCCGTCATCGCCATCGCCAGCCGTGCCTCGGGCGGGCGCGTGGTGTCGGAGAGCTCGCGGGCCGCCGCCTCCAGCGTGGCGGCGTCGGCCGCGGACCGTGCGGCCTGCAGCTCCGGGGCGACGATGCGTTCGAACAGCAGGCGGCCCTCCGCCAGCACGAGCTCCACGTCCTGCCCGGCGTCGAACTTGATCACCGCGTCGTGCGCCCACGTCGCATACGGGTCCGCCCAGCCCTCGACGCGGAACGACCAGTCGCCCTCCGCGTCGGGCTGCAGGAAGCCGCGGAAGCGGTCGAGCCCCGGCGCGACGTCGGTCATGGGCGCGGTGGAGTGCACCGAGCCGTCCGGCGCGAGCAGGACGGCGGTGGCCGCGACGGCGTCGTGCCCCTCGCGGAACACGGTGGCCTCGACCGGCACCACCTCGCCGACGGCCGCCTTCGCCGGCCAGCGCCCGCCCTCGACGACGGGGGAGAGCTCGAGGACGGGGATCCGTCCGATCGGCACGTGCGGCGTGGGCTGCGGAGACGTCACGGCCTCCACGCTAGCCAGCAGGCCCGCATGGCGCGCGCGCACTCGCCGTCGTCGAGCCAGCACCTCCCTCGCCGAGGCAGCACGCAGGCCCGCGAGGTAGCACACGACGCGGCGAGGTAGTTCAAGAAACCGCGAGGTAGTGCGGGAGGCGGCGAGGTAGTTCAAGAATCCGCGAGGTAGTTCTTCGAGCACCGAGGTAGTCACGAGGCCACTACCTCGCGGGGATCTGAACTACCTCGCGGGCTTGCGTGCTACCTCGCGGGCTCGCGTGCTACCTCGCGGGGGGCTGGACTACCTCGGCGGTCAGGCGCCGGCGGCGAGGGCGCGGCCGGTGGTGCGGCCGGTGTGCAGGCAGCCCCCGAGGAAGGTGCCCTCCAGCGCGCGGTGGCCGTGCACGCCGCCGCCGCCGAACCCGGCGGCCTCGCCGACGGCCCACAGACCGTCCAGCACGGACCCGTCGGCGCGCAGGACGCGTCCGGACGGGTCGCACCACAGGCCGCCGAGCGTCTTGCGGGTCAGGACCGACAGCCGGACGGCGAGCAGCGGGCCGTCCTTCGGCGTCGTCAGCGGGCGCGGGCGGGCGACGCGGATCAGCTTGTCCACGCGGTAGTCGCGGGTGGCGCGCGTCGCCACGACCTGCGGGTCCTTGCCCAGCCCGGAGGCCACCTGGGCGTCGCGGGCGGCGACGACGGCGGCGAGCTCGTCCGGGTCCACGTGCCCCTTCGAGCCGGGGGTCGCGTCGACGAGGGCGTTCATCTTCGCGGCGAGCTCGGCCGGGGTGTCCGCCCAGAGGAACTCGGGAGACTCGGCGGCGAACCTCGCGACGGGCCCGACGGCGCGCGGCAGCACACGCTGCGCCAGGAGCCGGACGTCCTTGCCGGTGAGGTCGGGGTTCTGCTCGGACCCCGACAGGGCGAACTCGGACTCCATGATCGCCTTGTTGAGCACGAACCAGGAGTGGTCGTCGCCGCGCCGGGTGACGTGCTGCAGCGACCCCAGGGCGTCGAAGCCGGGGAACAGCGGGGCAGGCAGGCGGCCGCCGTCGGCGTCGAGCCACAGCGACGAGGGGCCGGGAAGGATGCGGATGCCGTGGTTCGTCCAGACGGGCGAGTGGTTGGCGATGCCCTCGGGGTAGTGCCACATCCGGTCCTCGTGCACGAGGGCGGCGCCCGCCTCGGCGGCGATCCCGAGCATGAGGCCGTCGGTCGAGTCCGGGACGCCGGACAGCATCCGGTCGGGCAACGTGCCCGCCTCGGGGTCCCAGTGCGCGCGGGCCAGGTCGTGGTTGGCACCGATGCCACCGGACGCGACGACGACGGCGCCTGCGGCGATCTCCTCCGAGCCCACGACGTCGCGGTTCGACGGCGCACCGCGGCCACCGAACGGCAGCCCTGCGACGGGCTGGTCGGCCAGGACGTCCGCACGCACGCCGGTGACGCGGCCGTCCGTCGTGACCAGCCCCGTGACGCGACGACGGAAGCGCAGGTCCAGCAGCCCGGCGTCGCGCGCCGCCAGGGCCGCGGCGACGAACGGCGCGACGATGCCCGGGCCGGTGCCCCAGGTGACGTGGAAGCGGGGCACGGAGTTGCCGTGCTCCACCCGGCCGTCGGCGTGACCCACCGTGTACCCGCCGCGCTCGGCCCACTGGACCAGCGGGAACCAGCGCACGCCCTTGCCGCGCAACCACGAGCGCAGGTCGCCCGCGGCGAACTCGACGAACCGCCGGGCCCACGCGTACCCGTGGCGGTCGGGACCCTCGCCGCGCTCGGCGCCGGGCTCGAACTGCGCGGAGCCCAGCCAGTCCGCCCACGCCAGGTCGGCCGAGTCGTGCACGCCCATCGCGCGCTGCTCGGGCGACCCGACCAGGAACAGGCCGCCGAACGACCACCACGCCTGGCCGCCGAACGACGCCTCCGGCTCCTGGTCCAGCAGCACCACCCGCCGGCCCGCCGCGGTGAGCTCCGTGGCCGTGACGAGCCCCGACAGGCCCCCTCCGATGACGACGACGTCCGCATCCATGCGCGAAGTCTGGCAGAGGTGTGACCCCGCGCACACCGGTTGCGGGCAGCGTCACCGACCCAGATGGACCTCCACGCTCAGCGCCTCGACCACGGTCGCGCCGTCGTCGTCGCCGGGCGGGCCCTCCGGCTGCTCCGGGCGGTCCCACGACGAGCTCCACACCCGTTCCCACGACGCGCCGCCGGGTGCCGGGGGCAACGTCACGTCGGTGTCGTCCAGCCCGCCGTTGAGGACGAGCAACACGTGCGCGTCGCCGTCGGCCGGCCCGGGGCGCAGCATCTGCACGACCCGCCGCCCGGCGACGGCCCACGCGTCCCGGTCCATCGGCGCGCCGTCGCCGGCGAACCACAGCAGATCCGGCTCGTCCTCGCCGGGACGGGGGGACCCGAGGAAGAACGAGTCCGCGCGCAGCGCCGCGTGCTCCGCCCGCAACGCCACCAGGAAGCGGGTGGTGTCGAGGAGGTCGCGGGCCGCGTCCTCGAGGTCCCAGCCGACCCACGAGATCTCGTTGTCCTGCGCGTACGCGTTGTTGTTGCCGCGCTGCGTGCGGCCGAGCTCGTCGCCGGCGGTCAGCATCGGGGTCCCGGCGGACAGGAGCAGCATGGCCAGCAGGTTGCGCTGGGAGCGGCGACGCAGGGGCACGACGGCGGACCACGGCTCGGTGGCGGTGTCGCCACCGCCCTCCCCGTCGTCGGCGCCGGGTGCGTGCCCCTCGACCCCGTGGTTCCAGGACAGGTTGTGGTCCGACCCGTCGCGGTTGTCCTCGCCGTTGGCCTCGTTGTGCTTGTGGTCGTAGGCGACGAGGTCCGCCAGGGTGAAGCCGTCGTGCGCGGTGACGTAGTTGACCGATGCGACCGGGCCGCGCACCAGCGGCGGGTCCGAGTGCCCGAACAGGTCGGCCGAGCCCGCCAGCCGCGTGGTGAGCTCCCGCAGGCCGTGCATCGGCCGCCCGTGCGAGCCCTCGCGCGGCGCGTCGAGCCAGAAACCTCGCACGGCGTCGCGGAACCGGTCGTTCCACTCCGCGGTGGGCGGGGGGAAGTTGCCGGTCTGCCAGCCGCCCGGCCCGACGTCCCACGGCTCGGCCACCAGCTTGAGGTTGTTCAGCACGGGGTCGGTCTGCAGGGCCACGAGGAACGGGTGGTCGGGGGAGAAGCCGTGGTGGGTGCGCCCCAGGGTGACCGCCAGGTCGAACCGGAACCCGTCCACGCCCACGACCTCCGCCCAGTACCGCAGCGAGTCCAGCGCGAGCTGCACCACGCGCGGGCGGCGGAAGTCGAGCGAGTTCCCCGTGCCGGTGACGTCGGCGAGCGCGGCGGGGGAGGCGCCGTCGTGCAGGTAGTAGCCCGCGTTGTCGAGGCCGCGCCAGCTCACGTGCAGGGCGTCGTCGCCGCCCTCGCAGGTGTGGTTGTAGACGACGTCCAGCAGCACCTCGATGCCCGCCTCGTGCAGCAGGTGCACCATGCCGCGGACCTCGTCGAGGACGGCGGCCGGCCCGGCCTCGCGCGCCGCCCGCGTGGCGTACGCGGCGTGCGGGGCGAAGAAGCCGAGCGTCTGGTACCCCCAGTAGTTCGTGAGCCCCTGGGCCACCAGGTAGGGCTCGCTGGCGAAGGCGTGGATCGGCAGCAGCTCGAGGGTGGTGACGCCGAGGCTCGTCAGGTGGGCGATCGTCGCCGGGTGCGCGACCCCCGCGTACGTGCCGCGCAGCTCGGGCGGCACGTCCGGGTGCGTCGCGGTCAGCCCCTTGACGTGCGCCTCGTAGACCACGGTGTCGGCCCACGGGACGCGCGGCCGGCTCAGCGGCGGGGGGCCGTCGTACGCGGGCAGGACCACGGAGTGCGGCACGAAGGCGAGCGAGTCGCGCTCGTCCGGCTCCCCGTAGCGCTCCGCCACCCAGGACCGGCCCGCCGGCGAGTCCGGGTCGTCGCCGCCGGGCGCGCTCACGGCGCCGTGCGTCTCCGGCCCGTAGGTGAGGTCGCCCACCAGGCCGCGGGCGTACGGGTCCACCAGCAGCTTGGCGGGGTTGTGACGCTGGCCCGCCTGCGGGTCCCACGCGCCGTGGACCCGGAACCCGTACCGCTGGCCCGGCCGCACCTGCGGCACGTGGGCGTGCCAGACGCCGTAGACCGGGCCGTCCAGCAGGACCCGGCGCTCGGCGTACCGCGCCGGGTCGTGCGGGTCGAGGTCCGGCTCGACGACGTCGATCAGGCACAGCTCCACGCCGTCCGCGTGCGACGCCGCGACGGCCACGTCCACCCCGCCGTCCGGCGTCGGGTGCACCCCCAGCGGCGGGACGTGGCTGCGTCGCACCTGCGGGCGCGTCAGCGGCGTGACCTTGGGGCGCGACTCCATGGGGACGTCCATGCGGACATGGTGCCTGCCGTGACCGACAGCCGCGCGCGACCCGCCCGGTCATGCCCGGTCGGCCCCGCCCCGTCGATCCCAACCGCCGTCGTCCGCCGGTGGACACGACGGCCTGCGGGCGGCCCCGCAGGTAGGCTCGACACCGTCGGCCGCAGCGCCTGCGGCCGGTCGTCACCACCGTGAGCTGGAGGTCGCGCCCGTGCGCATCGTCGTCGCCGTGAAGTACGTGCCGGACATCAACGCGGAGCGGCGGTTCGTGGACTGTCGGGTGGACCGCGACCCCGGCGTCGGGACCCTCAACGAGCTGGACGAGAACGCGCTCGAGGCGGCCCTGCGGATCCTCGACGCGCTGCCCGAGGACGAGCGCGCCGCGAGCGAGGTCGTCGCCCTGACGGTCGCTCCTGCCGAGGGGGACGTGGCCCTGCGCAAGTCGTTCCAGATGGGCGTGGACCGTGCCGTGCGCGTCACCGACGACGCGCTGGCGGGCTCCGACTACTTCGGCACCGCCGCGGCGCTCGCCGCCGGGGTGCGCAGGCTCGAGGCCGACGGCGCCCCCGTCGACCTGGTGGTCACCGGCATGGCCGCGCTCGACGGACTCGGGTCCGTGGTGCCGGCGCTCGTCGCCGCCGAGCTCGGCCGCCCCGCGGTCACGCTCGCGAAGAAGATCGACGTCGCCGGTGGCACCCTCACCGTCACGCGCGAGACCGACGAGGCCACCGAGACGCTCGCCGCGCCCCTGCCCGCCGTCCTGTCCGTCGCGGACACGGCCAACACGCCGCGCATGCCGAACTTCAAGCTGATCATGGCGGCCCGCACCAAGCAGGTCGAGACGTGGTCGGCCGCCGACCTCGGGCTGGACCCCGCCACCGTCGGCGCCGCCGGCGCGCGTACGGACGCGATCGCCGCCACGCCACGCCCCGCCCGCCCCGAGGTGCAGCTGGTGGTCGACAAGGGCGAGGGCGGCACCGCCCTCGCCGAGTACCTCATCCGCAACGAGCTGGTCTGAGAGGACGCGACCGTGACGACGAACGAGCCCACCCGCAACCGCACCGTCCTCGTCCTGCTGGACCCGGCGACCGAGGTCCGCACCAGCGCGCTGGAGCTGCTCACCATCGGCCGCGGCCTCGGCCGTGTCGAGGCCGTCGCCCTCGAGGCGCCCACGGTCGAGGTGCTGGCCCAGCTCGGCGCCTACGGCGTCGAGACCGTGCACCAGGCCGAGGTGCCGATCGACGCCCTCCAGGCCGCGGGGGGCGACGACGCCCGGCACCTGCCGGCCGTGGTCGGTGCGACGCTCGCCGCCGCCGTGCGCCGCACCGACGCCGACGTCGTCCTCGCACCCGCGACGTTCGGCGCGAAGGAGGCCGCCGCCCTGGCCGCGCACGCCCTGGGCGCCGGCCTGGTCATCGACGCCGCCGTCGTCGACGAGGACTCCGACGGCCGCGTCGTGGCCGGCAAGCGCGTCTTCGCGGGCGCCTGGGACACCCGGTGCGTGGTCACCGCCGACGTCGCCGTGCTCACCGTGCGCTCGAACGCCGTCGTGCCCGAGCCTGCCGCCGCCCCCGTCGCGACCGACGTCGAGGCGCTGCCCGTCGCGCTGCCGGCCGGCACCTGCGGCGTGGTGGTCACGTCGCGCGAGGTCAAGGAGCGCGCGCCGGGCCGCCCGACGCTCGAGGAGGCCGCGGTGGTCGTCGCGGGCGGCCGTGGCACGGGCGGCGACTTCGGCGCTGTCGAGGAGTTCGCCGACGCGCTCGGCGCTGCGGTCGGCGCGTCCCGCGACGCCGTCTTCGAGGGCTGGTTCGACCGGTACATCGGCCAGACGGGCGTCACCATCGCGCCGCGCCTGTACGTGGGCGCGGGCATCTCCGGGGCGCCGCACCACCGCGGCGGGATGCAGGCGTCGCAGGTGATCGTGGCGGTCAACTCCGACCCGGAGGCCCCGATCTTCGAGATCTGCGACTTCGCCGTCGTCGGTGATCTCACGGACGTGCTGCCGCAGGCCGCCGCCGTCCTCCGGGCGCACCGCGAGGGCTGACCCGCCGCCAGAATCGTCCGTGCTGACTTGATCCTCGTTCCGCAGTTTTGAGGATCAAGTCAGCACGGACGAT
>NZ_JBHUWC010000083.1:0-16720 GCF_042670225.1 Isoptericola sp. NPDC057191
GGCGCAGGCATGCCCTCACCGTACGACGCGCCGCGGCGGTCAGCCGCCCGCCGGGACCGGCTCGGGCAGCAGGCGCCGGAGCACGTCCGCGAGCGTGACGACGCCCAGGGTCCGGCCGTCGCGACGCACCAGCGCCAGCTGCTCGCCCGCCTCGCGCAGCAGCGCGATCGCCGAGTGCACGGTGGTCGACGCGTCCAGCACGAACGGCGCCCTCGCGAGCGGCGCGACCGGCGCGGCGTCGGCGAGCAGCAGGGTGTCGCGCACGTGCACGACGCCGCTCACCTCGCCGTCGGACCCCGGGCCGTGCAGCAGGATGCGCAGGTGGCCGGAGGTGACGGACGCCGCCCGGACGTCCGCCGCCGTCGCGTCCGCCGCGACCGCCGTGGGTCGGGCCCCGGGGGCCACGAGCGCGTCGACGGTGAGCGTCTCCAGCTCGAGCGCCCCGGCGATCTGCGACGAGTACGCCGCGTCGAGCGCCCCGACGTTCGCGGAGTGCTCGACCAGGTGGCGCAGCGTCGTCGGGTCGTGCCCGACGTCCACGTGGTCGACCGGCTCCACCCCGACGGCCCGCAGGCACCGGTTGGCCAGCGCGTTGAGCCACCGCAGCACCGGGCGCGTGAGCCACATGAAGCCGCGCATCGGCAGCGCGAGCAGGGTGGCCGACGCCTCGGGGTGCGCGATGGCCCACGACTTCGGCGCCATCTCGCCCACCACGAGGTGCAGGAAGGTCACGATGACGAGGGCGAGCACGAAGCCCGCGACGTCCGCGACCCAGTACGGGGCGCCCCACCCGGCGAACAGCGGGGTGAGCCAGTGGTGCACCGCGGGCTTCGTCACGGCGCCGAGCGCGAGCGTGCACGCGGTGATGCCGAGCTGCGACCCCGCCAGCAGCAGCGTCAGCTCGGACGAGCTGCGCAGCGCCGCCCGGGCGGAGCGGCTGGTGGCGGCGGCGTCCTCGAGGCGGTGGCGGCGCGCACCGAGGAGGGCGAACTCCACGGCCACGAAGAACGCGCTCAGCGCGATGATGACGACGGTCGCGGCGAGGACGACCCAGGGCTCGCTCATCGGTCCTCCTCCTTCGCGGTGCCGGACGGGGAACCGTCCGAGGTGTCGACCAGGCGGACGCGCACCAGGTGCGGCACGTGCCGCTCGACGGCGAGCACGTCCACCTCGATCCGCCGCTCGACGGGTTCGTCGTGCGCGAGGTCGGCCGGGTCGGGCGGGAGCTCGACCGTCACGGCGTCCCCGGCGCGGGGCAGCGCGCCGAGCTGGGCGATGAGCAGCCCGGCGACGGTCTCGTGGTCGCCGCGGGGCAGGTCGTGGCCGATGGCCCGCTCCGCCTCGTCGAGGTGGACGTCGCCGCCCATCACCCAGGTCCCGTCGGCCTCGGGGGTGACGGTGGCCGGCTCGTCGGCGTCGTGCTCGTCGGTGATCTCGCCGACGAGCTCCTCGGCGAGGTCCTCGAGAGTGAGGACGCCCGCGAGCCCGCCGTACTCGTCGACGACGACCGCGAGCTGGTTGCTCGAGCGCGTCAGCTCGGCGAGCGCCGCCGGGAGCGGCATCATCGTGGGCAGCACCGTGACCGGGCGCATCAGCTCGGTCACGGGCGCGTCGTCGGCGAGCCCGGTGCGCAGCAGGTCCGTCAGCTGGACGACGCCGATCGCCTGGTCCTCGCCGTCGACCACCGGGTAGCGGGAGTGGCCGCCCGCCATGAGGGTGCGCAGCTCGCCCACGGTCAGACCGGGCTCGACCGTCCCGACGCGCGACCGGGGGATCATCGCGTGCTCGACGTCGCGGGCCGGGAAGTCGAGGATCCGGTCGAGCAGCATCGACAGGTCGTCGGGCAGGTCGCCGCTGGAGCGCGAGTCGGCGACGATGTGCTCCAGGTCTCGGGCCGTGGCCGAGTGCTCGACGTCGTGCACGGGCTCGATGCGCAGCAGCCGCAGCAGGGCGTTCGACGCCTTGTCGAACACGGCGATGAGCCAGCCCAGCACGGTCAGGTAGGCCGTTGTCGAGCCGGCGAGGCGCAGGGCCGTGGGCTCGGGCCGGGCGATCGCGAGGTTCTTGGGGAACAGCTCGCCGAACAGCATCTGCACCAGGGTGGAGACGACCAGCGCCGCGACGGTGCCGACGGCCACGCCGACACCGGTCGGGACGCCGACGCCGCCGAGCAGGGTGCCGAGCGCGTCGCCCACGAGCGGCTCGGCCACGTAGCCGACCAGCAGGCCGGTCACGGTGATGCCGAGCTGGGCGCCCGAGAGCACGAACGACGTGCGACGGGTGACGGCGAGGGCCCGCTGCGCGGTCACGTCGCCGGTCTCCGCGCGGGCGGCGAGCCGGGAGCGGTCGACGGTCATGTAGGCGAACTCCTGGGCGACGAAGTACGCCGTCGCCGCGGTGATCACGAGGATCACCAGGAGGCCGAGGAGGAGGGAGAGCGCGGCGGTCATCGGGCGCGCACCGCCTCAGGGTCGAGGATTCTCGGGGGCTGCGGGGAGCCCGGACTATGACTGGGGTCGTCGGCGGGCGCGGCGTTCTCGTCGGCCGCGGGCGCCGGGACGGCTTGCGCCGTGAGGGTGAGGTGGTCCACGAACGCCCCAACGCCGGCACCGCACGATCAGTTCCCGGCGCTACGCTCCGGTGCAACGGTCGACGAGGACCGTGCCGCACGAAGGGACCGCCATGTCCGACACCAGCGCCGACCGGACCGCCGACCACACCTCCGACCGCACCTCCGACCGGACCGTGATCCGCAGCCCGCACCCCGACGTCGAGATCCCCGACGTCACGCTCTACGACTTCCTCTTCGCGTCGCTCTCCGACGCCGACCTGGACCGGACCGCCCTGGTCGACGGTCCGAGCGGCGCGACGACCACCTACGGCGAGCTGCGCGCGCGGGTGGACGCCGTCGCGGGTGCGTTCGCCGCACGCGGCCTGGGCGTCGGGGACGTGGTCGCCCTGCACAGCCCGAACGTGCCCGCGTTCGTCGCCGTCTTCCACGGTCTCCTGCGCGCCGGGATCACCGTCACCACCGTCAACGCGCTCGCCTCGGGGCGGGAAGTGGCCAAGCAGCTCGAGTCGTCGGGAGCGAAGGCACTCGTGACCGTCTCGGCACTCCTGACCGCGGCCGAGGCCGGCGCGGACGCGGTGGGCATGGCGCCGCAGGACGTCGTCGTCCTCGACGGCGCGGACGGGCACCCGTCGCTGACCGAGCTCCTGTCCGCAGGGCACGCGGCCCCGGACGTCGACCTCGACCCGCGCACCCACCTCGCCGTGCTGCCGTACTCGTCCGGCACGACCGGGCTGCCCAAGGGCGTGATGCTCACGCACCGCAACCTCGTCGCGAACGTGCTGCAGACGGAGGCGTTCCTGCCCCTGGAGCCCGACGACGTCGTGCCGGCGGTGCTCCCGTTCTTCCACATCTACGGCATGACGGTGCTCATGAACGGCGCCGTGTACCAGCGTTCCGCGCTCGTCACGCTGCCGCGCTTCGACCTCGCGGAGTACCTGCGGGTCATCGAGCAGCATCGCGCCACCGTGCTGTTCGTCGCGCCGCCCATCGCGCTGGCGCTCGCCAAGCACCCGGCGGCCGAGGGGCGCGACCTGTCCAGCGTGCGGATCCTCATGTCCGGCGCCGCACCGTTCGACGAGCACCTCGCGGAGGCGGTGGGTCGCCGCATGCCCGGCGCGCGCGTGCTGCAGGGCTACGGCATGTCCGAGATGTCACCGGTCTCGCACGTGGTGCCGGTCGACCGTCCCGACGTCTCGCCCGGCACCGTCGGGATGCTCGTGCCGAACATGCTGGCCCGGGTGGTGGACCCGGCGACGGGCGAGGCGATCGCCCGGCCCGAGTCCGGCGTGAGCGCGCCGGGCGAGCTGTGGTGCGCGGGGCCGAACGTCATGGTCGGCTACCTGGCGGACGAGCAGGCCACGCGCGACACGCTCGAGCCCGACGGCTTCCTGCGCACCGGGGACATCGTGACCGTGGACGCCGAGGGCGTGTTCACCGTCGTCGACCGGCTCAAGGAGCTCATCAAGCACAAGGGCTACCAGGTGGCGCCCGCCGAGCTGGAGGCCCTGCTGCTCACCCATCCCGAGATCGCCGACGCCGCGGTGGTGGGCGTGCCCGACGAGGAGTCGGGGGAGGTGCCGAAGGCCTTCGTCGTCCGGGCCGAGGGCAGTGCGCTCACGGCCGACGACGTGCAGGCGTTCGTCGCCGAACAGGTCGCGCCGTACAAGAAGGTGCGGGTGGTGGAGTTCGTCGCGGCGGTCCCGAAGTCCGCCGCGGGCAAGATCCTGCGCAAGGAGCTCCGCGCCCGCTGACAGCCGGAGTGCTGTGAGCGGGAACCTGGCCCTTCCGACCGGCGTGTCGCGGGCCAGGCGCGCGCTCACAGCACCGGGGCGTTCCGGTAGGTTGGGCGGCGATGTCCGACGCCACCACAGCCTCCGTCCCCGCCGTCCCGACGCCGGGCGCCGACGCCTCCCGCAAGACCCGCGTCGCCGTGCTGTTCGGCGGCCGCTCGGGCGAGCACGCCATCTCCGCCTCCACGGCCAGCGGCGTGCTGCGCGCCATCGACCGCGACCGGTACGACGTCGTGCCCGTGGGCATCACGCGCGAGGGCCGCTGGGTCGTCGCCGCGGACGACCCCGAGCGCTGGCAGATCACGGACGGCCGCCTGCCTGAGGTGACGGCCGAGACCGGCGCCGAGGTGGTGCTGTCCCTCACCCAGGGCGAGCGCACCCTGCGCGTGCTGGAGCCCGGCCAGGTGCCCGCGCTGCTGGGCGAGGTCGACGTGGTCTTCCCGCTGCTGCACGGCCCGTTCGGCGAGGACGGCACCGTGCAGGGGCTGCTGGAGCTCTCGGACGTGCACTACGTCGGCGCGGGCGTGCTCGCCTCGGCCGTCGGCATGGACAAGCACTTCATGAAGCTCGTGCTGGCGGGCCAGGGGCTCGCCGTCGGCCCGTACGTCGTCATCCGCCCGCGCGACTGGGAGCGCGACCGCGCGGCGTGCGTCGCCGCCGTCGAGCCGCTCGGCCTGCCGCTGTTCGTCAAGCCGGCGCGTGCCGGCTCGTCCCTCGGCATCACGCGCGTCGACGACCTGGCCGACCTGCCTGCCGCCGTCGACGCCGCGCGCGAGCACGACCCCAAGGTGATCGTCGAGGCCGGCATCGACGGCCGGGAGATCGAGTGCGCCGTGCTCGGCGGACGCGACGGCGCTCCGACCCGGGCGTCGCTGCCCGGCGAGATCGTCGTCGACCACGACAGCCACGCGTTCTACGACTTCGAGGCGAAGTACCTCGACGAGGCCCACGTCGACCTCCGCTGCCCGGCGGACCTTCCGCCGCACGTGCTCGACGAGGTCCGCGACGTCGCCGTGCGCACCTTCGAGGCCGTGGAGGCCGAGGGGCTGTCGCGCGTGGACGTCTTCGTCACACCCGACGAGCGCGTCGTGGTGAACGAGATCAACACCATGCCGGGATTCACGCCGTTCTCGATGTACCCGCGGATGTGGGAGGCCTCGGGCCTGAGCTATCCCGAGCTGGTCGACGAGCTCATCCAGCTCGCGCTGGAGCGCCCGACCGGTCTGCGCTGACGCCGAGGTAGTTGCGGGCGCCGCGAGGTAGTTGCGAGCACGGCGAGGTAGTTGCGGGCGCGGCGAGGTAGTTGCGGGCACGGCGAGGTCTCTTCTGATCAGGGCAGGACCCGTTGCCCGATGTCGCCGGGGTTGTACGCGATCTCCCAGCGAAACCCGTCGGGGTCCACGAAGTAGCCCGAGTACCCACCCCACTCGCGCTGCACGGGGTCCGAGACCGAGGCCGCCCCGGCTCGTCGCGCGGCGTCGAGAGCCGTGTCGACCTCTGCCGTGGTCGCGACGTTGTGGGAGAGCGTGACCGGCGGGGTCCCGCCGCGGGTGACCGGGCCGATCTCCTGGACGGCGGACGTCTCGTCCCAGAGGGAGAGGACGACGCGCTCGCCCACCTGGAACATCAGTACCTCGCCGGCGGCCTCGAGCGCCGGTTCCCAGCCGAGGCCGTCGACGTAGAAGCGGCGTGTCGCGCGAAGGTCGTGGACGACGAGGGTGACGAAGCTGAGCCGTGGGTCCATGGCTCGACCCTGCCACCTGGTACCGACCATCCGCCTGCGGAGGCTGAACTACCTCGGCACGTCCGGAACTACCTCGGCACGTCCGGAACTACCTCGGCAGGTCTGGAACTACCTCGGCAGGTCTGGAGCTACCTCGGCGCGCGTTCAGCTGCAGTGGGCGGTGGCGGGGACGTTGCTCACGGCCTGGGCGAGGTCGCCCACGAACGAGGTCGAGTGGTCGGCGGTGACCGACGGCGGCACCAGGACCTCGACGGCGGGCTCGCGCCCGTAGGTGGTGAACCGCCAGGTGCCGTCGTCGCCGGCGACGACGATCCAGTCGACGGCGCCCGCCGGGGACTCGACCCGCTGGCAGTCCGGGGACGGCCCGGGCGGGGTGATGCCGCAGCGCAGGGTGACGGCGGCGCCGGGGTCGCCCCAGGCGGTGGTGGCCTGGGCGTTCGTGTCGCGCTGCGGCAGGTCGCCGGCGAGCGTGTCCGGCAGGGCGAGCATGACCGGGGCGCACGCCGGGTCGGCGGCGTCCTCGGCCGGGGTCGCGCCGATGGTCGGGGCGCACGCCGCGAGCGGCGCGACGACGAGGGCGGCCAGCGCGGCGGCGCGGGTCAGCGGGGAACGTCGGGGCACGACGTCCACGCTACCGGGCGGGAGGGCCCCGTCGACCGCCTACAGTCGTCCCCGTGACCGACGCCACCCACCCCCTCGTGCGTGACCTGTCCGAGGAGGGGCTCCTCGCCCGGATCTTCCCCCTGCTGCCGGACGCCGCCGCCACGCTGCTGGGCCCGGGGGACGACGCGGCGGTCGTCGCGGCCCCGGACGGGCGGTTCGTCGTCACCACCGACGTGCTGGTCGAGGACCGGCACTTCCGCCGCCGCTGGTCGAGCGGGCACGACGTCGGGGCGCGGGCGGCGACGGCGAACCTCGCGGACGTCGCGGCGATGGGCGCGCGGCCGACGTCGCTCGTGGTCTCGCTCGTCGTGCCGGGCGACCTCCCGGTCGCCTGGGTGACGGGCCTCGCACGAGGTCTCGCCGAGGTGTCCGCACCGGTGGGCGCGGGTGTCGTCGGGGGCGACCTGTCCGGCGGCGACGCCGTCGTGGTGGCCGTCACCGCGCACGGCGACCTCGAGGGCCGGCCCCCGGTGACCCGGTCCGGCGCGCGGCCGGGCGACGTCCTCGCCTACGCGGGGAACCGTGGGCTGTCGGCGGCTGGGCTGGCTCTGCTCGACAGGGGGGTCGTCTCGTCCTCCGACGGCGCCCCGGAGGCGGCGGGGGCGCTCGGGCCGTACGTCGCGGGCTACCTGCGCCCCGAGGCTCCGCTCGATGCCGGTCCGGAGGCGGCACGGCACGGCGCCACCGCGATGCTCGACGTCTCGGACGGGCTGCTCCGCGACGCCGGGCGGCTCGCGCGCGCGAGCGGCGTGGCCGTGGACGTGGAGTCGGCGGCGCTCGAGGCGGACGTGGCGCGGCTCCTGCCCGCGGCGCAGGCGCTGGGCGTGGACCGGGACGCGGCGCTCGGCTGGGTGCTGTCCGGCGGCGAGGACCACGGCCTGCTCGCCACGTTCCCCGCGGACGCCGTGCTGCCGGGCGGGTTCCGCAGGATCGGGCAGGTGCGTGCCGCTGCCGGGGGCGCGGGGGTCACCGTCGACGGCGGTACGCCCGCCGTGGCGACGGGCTGGGACCACTTCGCAGGCTGATCCCGGAGGATCGTCGGCTGGGGGTCAGCCGCGGCGGTAGCGGACCTCGGTGACCGGGGTGTCGCCGATGTCGTCCATCCGCTCCACGCCGTCCGGCTGGAACCCGTGGCGACGGTAGAAGTGCTGGGCGCGCTCGTTCTGGGACAGCACCCACAGGGACATCGGCGTGCCGTCCTGCACGTCGGACAGGACGGTCCGCATGAGGTCGCGGGCCACACCGCGCCCCCACGACTCGGGGTCGAGGTAGATCGCGTACAGCTCGAGGTCGCCGTCCTCGGCGTCCTCGTCGCGCGACGGGCCGTAGGAGGCGAAGCCGAGGAGGCGGCCGTCGCCCTCGGCCACGAGCGTCGTGCGGCCGCCCTCGTCGAGGATGCGCTGCCACTGGGCGGTGCGCTCGGCGACGTCGACGGAGTCGAGGTACTCGGCCGGCAGGACGCTGGCGTAGGCGCCCTTCCACGACGTGACGTGCACCTGCGCGATGCGCCCGGCGTCCGTCGTCTGGGCGGGGCGGATCTCCACGTCGCTGTCGGTCTGCACGATCATCTGCTCAGGGTGCCACGACGACCCGGGTTCGGCCAAGGCAGTTTGGTGAATCCTTCACGAATTCTTTGCCGGTGGCGGTGCGGCTGTCGAGGTGGCGCGCCTCGCCCGTCGCTCGGCCTCGGGGGACGACAAGACGCCCGTCGGGAAGTCCCGACGGGCGTCTCGTGAAAGTGTCGACATCCGGGCCGTGGGCCCGGCGCGCAGGCTCAGGCCTGGCGCGTCACCTTGCCTGCCTTGAGGCAGGAGGTGCAGACGTTGACTCGCTTGGGGGTACCCGCGACCACGGCACGGACGCGCTGGATGTTCGGGTTCCAGCGGCGCTTCGTGCGGATGTGGGAGTGCGAGATGCTGTGCCCGAAGCCCGGGCCCTTGCCGCAGACGTCGCAGTTGGCAGCCACGGTCTCTCCTGAATCGTCGTGACACGTCCCGCGCCAGGGCAGCAGGACGTGAAGTGTGTGGTCTGGGGGAGCCCGGAACCGCCCGGGCAACTACACGAGGATAGCCGATCCGGAGGGTGACCCTCAACGTGGGGCTGCTCACCGCTACCGTGGGCCGCGGACACCGCCGGGCTAGAGGACCATGGCGGGGTGCTCGAGAGCCAGCGGGAGGTGACGTGACGGACCCGGACCTGCGGGACGCGGCCGTCGTGCGGCTGTGGGTCCGTCTGGCCGTGGAGGCGCTCGGCGGCGCCCGTGCGGCGCTCGACGGGGTCAACGTCTTCCCGGTCGCCGACGGTGACACCGGGACCAACCTCTACCTCACCCTCCGGGAGGGGGCGCACGCCGTCCAGGAGGAGCCCGCCGGGGCCGGCGGAGCGCGCCTCCTGCGCGTCCTCGCCCGCGGCGCGCTGCTCGCGGCGCGCGGCAACTCCGGCGTGATCCTCAGCGAGTGGTTGCGCGGCCTCGCCGCCGCTGCCACGCGCGGCGAGCCCGTGGAGCGGGCGCTGGCGACCGCCGCCCGGACCGCGCGGCTCGCCGTCGCTCATCCCGCGCCCGGCACGATCCTCACCGCCGCGGACGCGGCCGCCGCCGCAGCCCGGGACGCGGCACCGGCCACCCGCACCGACGCACCGACGGCCGCCCGCACCGATCCGGAGCGTCGTCGTCGCCGGCAGGCGGTGCTGGACGCCGCGCGCTCCGGGGCGCGCGAGGCCCTGCTCACGAGTCCGGGCTCGCTCGACGCGCTGCGCGACGCCGGCGTGCTCGACGCCGGGGCGGGCGGGCTGCTGCTGGTGCTCGAGGCGCTGGCCGGCGCCCACCGCGCCGTGTCGGAGGCGCCCGGCACGATGTCGCCCGTGACCGGCCCCGTGACCCTTGACGTCGAGCTGCGCCAGGGCGACCCGCTGCCCGGTGCCGCCCCCGCCGGCTGTGATCCCGCGCCGGGTGCCGCCGAGAGCGACGCCGACGCGCTCGAGCTGATGTTCGTGCTGCACCGGCCCGCCGCGGCCGCCGACTTTGCTCCGGGAGCCGTCGCGGACGCCCTGCGGCGGGACCTGGACGCCATCGGTGAGTCGGTCGTGGTGGTCGGCGGTGCGGACGAGCCCGACGAGCCGGACGACGTCGACGCCCCGGACGAGCCCGCGGTCGTCGGGGACGAGTCGCTGTGGCAGGCGCACGTGCACACGACCGACCTGGCAGGCGGGCTCGACGTGGCGCGCCGCTGGGCGGCGGGCGGCGCCGTGTCGCGTGTGCACGTGCGGCACCTGGCTGTGCTGGGTGCGCACGGTGCGGGGTCGGGCGTCCCGGCCGACGCGCCCTGGGGTGCCGTGGTCGCCACGTCCGCGCCCGCGCTCGCCGGCGACCTGGCGCGCGGCGGCGCCGTCGTGCTGCTCGACCTGGACCAGCCCGTGACGGCCGACGACCTCGCCCAGGCGGCGCTCGGCGTGCCCGCCGGCCGCGTGCTCGTCGTACCCGGCCCGGTGCCCGGCGGTCGCGGCGCGCTCGACGGCGCGCTGGCCGCGCACCGGGACGGGGGCGCGGGCGAGCCCGTCGTCGGGCTGCTCGACGCGGGCGACGACGCGCACGTGGTGACCGCGGTCGCGGCCCTCATGGAGGCAGGCATGGAGGCCGGCATGGAGGCGGGGGCCGAGGGCGACGTCCTGGACGGCGTGCCCGCGGCGGTCCGCCAGGCTCTCGGGCGCCTGAGCTCGTGGACGGGCGACGCCGCCGGTGCGGCGGACGCCCTGCGCGGCCTGCTGGCCGGCGCGCCGGACGCGGAGGTCGTGACGGTGCTGGCGGGCGTGGACGTGCCACCGGCGGTGCTGGCCGAGGTCGGGCGGGCGGCGGCAGCCGGGGCGCCGGACGCGGAGGTCGTCGTGCTGGCGACCGGCCGGCCCGGGGCCGGCGTGACGCTCGGGGTAGAGGCGCGGCGATGACGGGGCGCGAGAGCGAGGCGCTGACCAAGGTGCTGGGCGCGCGCAGCGCCGCCCCGCTGGAGAAGCTCGGGCTCGTCTCCGTGGGGGACCTGCTGCGGCACTACCCCCGCCGCTACGGCGACCCGGGCACGCTGACCGACATGGACCGGCTCGCGCTCGGCGAGCACGTCACCGTGATGGCCCGCGTCGCGCACGCCACCGTGCGCACGATGCGTTCCCGCTCCGGGGCCATGCTGCAGGCGGTCGTGACCGACGGCCGGCACGAGCTCGCGCTGACGTTCTTCGCGAAGCGTGCCGGCGCGCTGCGCCCGCACGAGGACAAGCTGCGGCCGGGGCGCGTCGGCCTGTTCACCGGAGTCGTCAGCGAGTACCGGGGCACCCGGCAGCTCACCCACCCGGACTACGTGCTCGTGGGCGTCGACGCGGACGACGCCGAGGCGGCCATGTTCGAGGCCAGCCGTCCCATCCCCATCTATCCCGCGTCGTCGTCCGTGCCGAGCTGGCGCATCCAACGGTCCGTGCGCACCGTGCTCGACCCGCTCACCGAGGCCGACGTCGAGGACCCCGTGCCGGCCGACGTCCGCGAGCGGGCCGGGCTGCCCGGCCGGCTCGAGGCGCTGCGCGCGATCCACGTGCCCGACGACCAGCGAGCCTGGCAGCGCGCCCGGCACCGGTTCCGCTTCGAGGAGGCCTTCGTGCTCCAGGCGGCGCTCGCCCAGCGGCGCGCGCACGCCGCGGAGCAGGAGGCCACCGCGCGCCCCCTGCGGGACGGGGACGCGTCGAGCCTGCTCGCCGACTTCGACGCGGCGCTGCCGTTCACGCTGACCGACGGCCAGCGGTCCGTGGGCGAGGACCTGGCGCGCGAGCTCGCGCAGGCACGACCGATGCAACGGCTGCTGCAGGGCGAGGTGGGCTCCGGCAAGACCGTGGTGGCGCTGCGCGCGATGCTGCAGGTGGTCGACGCCGGGGGCCAGGCGGCCCTCCTCGCGCCCACCGAGGTGCTCGCGGCGCAGCACGCCCGCACGCTGCGCACGCTGCTGGGCCCGCTGGCCGAGGGCGGCCTGCTGGGCGGAGCGGCGCACGGCACCCGTGTCGCGCTGCTGACCGGCTCGCTCGGCGCGGCGGCCCGCAAGGAGGCGCTGCTCCAGGCGGCGAGCGGCGAGGCGGGCATCGTCGTGGGCACGCACGCCCTCCTGGGCGACCAGGTGCAGTTCGCCGACCTCGGCCTGGTCGTCGTCGACGAGCAGCACCGGTTCGGCGTCGAGCAGCGGGACGCGCTGCGTGCCAAGGGGCGCGTGGCGCCGCACGTGCTCGTCATGACCGCCACACCGATCCCGCGCACCGTCGCGATGACGGTCTTCGGCGACCTCGAGACGTCGTCGCTGACCGAGGTCCCCGCCGGCCGCGCCGGGATCACGTCGCACGTGGTTCCGGCCGGCAACCCGCGCTGGATGGAGCGGACGTGGGCGCGGGTGCGCGAGGAGGTGGACAAGGGGCACCGGGCGTACGTGGTGTGCCCGCGGATCCACCCCGACGACGACCTGCCCGCGGCCGGGGGAGCCGCCGCCAAGGACTTCGACGACGTCCCGGACCTGCTGGAGCTCATGGACGGGGGCGGTACCGGCTCCGGCGACGACCGGCCCCCGCTGCGCGCGGTGCTCGAGGTCGCCGACATGCTGCGGGAGACCCCGGCGCTCGCCGGGCTCGACGTCGGGGTGCTGCACGGGCAGATGGCGCCCGCCGACAAGGAGTCCGCGATGGCCCGGTTCGCGGCCGGCGAGCTGCAGGTGCTGGTCTCCACGACGGTGATCGAGGTGGGCGTCGACGTGCCCGACGCCACCGTGATGGTCGTGTTCGACGCCGACCGCTTCGGCCTGTCCCAGCTGCACCAGCTGCGCGGACGCGTGGGCCGCGGCGCCGCTCCCGGGCTCTGCCTCCTGGTCTCGACGGCGCAGCCGGGCACCCCCGCCGCGACGCGGGTCGAGGCGCTCGCGGAGACCACGGACGGCTTCCGGCTCGCGACCCTCGACCTGGAGCTGCGCTCCGAGGGCGACGTGCTCGGCGCCGCGCAGTCCGGTCGCTCCAGCTCCCTGCGGCTGCTGCGGGTGGTGCAGGACGCGGACCTCATCGCCGACGCGCGGCGCGAGGCGTCCGCCGTCGTGGAGGCCGACCTCGGGCTCGCGGACCACCCCGAGCTGCGCGCGGCGATCGAGGCGCAGCTCGACGACGAGCAGGAGGAGTTCCTCGAGCGGGCCTGAGCCCCTGTCGCCAGGCGCGCGCGGGCACTCGCTGCCCGTGACCTAGGCTCGGCGGCATGACGAGGATCGTGGCCGGCCGCTTCGGCGGGCGCTCGCTGCAGGTGCCGCCGAAGGGCACGCGACCCACGAGCGACCGGGTCCGCGAGGCGATCTTCTCCCGCCTGGACCACCTGGACGTGCTGGACGGCGCGCGGGTGCTCGACCTGTACGCCGGGTCCGGCGCGCTGGGCCTCGAGGCCGCCAGCCGCGGCGCCGCCGACGTCGTGCTGGTCGACGCGAACCGGCGTGCCGCGGACGTCGCACGCCGCAACGTCGCCGCGCTGGGCCTCCAGCGCGAGGTCCGGGTCGTGGCGGACTCCGCCGAGCGGTTCGCGGCAGGCGCCGTGCCCGCCGACGGCGCCGCGGCCCGCGGCGTCGACCTGGTCTTCCTCGACCCTCCGTACGACCTGGCGGAGGACGCGCTCGCGACGGTGCTCGCGCACCTCGCCGCGCCCGGTGTGCTCGCCGCGGGTGCCGTCGTCGTCGTCGAGCGCTCCACCCGCAGCCCGGAGCCGGCCTGGCCGTCGGGCCTGGCGGCGTTCGCCCGCAAGGACTACGGCGAGACGGCCGTGCACTATGCGGAGCCCGAGCCCGAGCCGGAGCCGGAGCCGGAGCCGGAACAGAAGGCGGGCGGCCCGAGCACGGCAGGCTCGGCCGGCTGACAGGTTCAGCCGGCTGACCGGCTCAGCCGGCTGAACCTGGCGGGGCGTACTGCTCCGCGCCCTCCAAGATCCCCACGGGGACGGCGGCGAGAGCGACCCGGTCGCCCGGGTCGACCAGCGGGACCCGCTCGGCGGACGCCGCCGCGAGCAGCCGCCGCGTGGCCGCGTCGTCGACCAGCACGCCCTCGCACGCGACGAGGTGCTCGGTGAGGAAGCGGAGCACCGGGTCGCCGGGCACGTCGTGGGGCAGGTCGCCGGGCACGTCGTGGGGCAGGTCGCCGGGCAGGTCGCCGGGCAGGTCGTGGGACTCGCCGTCCCGCAGGTCGTCGCCCACGTCGAGAGCGAGGAGCAGCATCGCCGGGACGCGAGGCGAGCCGGGCCCGTTCATGCCGGGCTGGAAGTAGGGCACGGCCAGCGCGCCTGCCCCGTGCCGGGCGTAGAAGCGCAGCCGTGCGGCGGGGTCGCCGTGCTGGGGGTGGGCGGCGTGATGCCCCGGGTGCTCGACCTCCGCCAGCACGAGCGCCGGGGCGCGCTCGGCCCGCCACGCCGCGACGGAGCGGTCCAGCAGCAGGCCGCCCAGGCCACCGCCGCGCCCGCCCGGGGCGATGGCGAGGTAGTCGAGCAGCAGCACCCGGGTGGCCGGCGACCACGACGCGACCACGCCGGCGGTGACGTGGCCGCCGCGCTCGACGCCGTGTGCCGTCTGCTCGCCGGAGCGGCAACCGGCGCGCAGGGCCTCGAGCGTGATCAGCTCGGCCGGCGGGAACGACGGCGCGAGCACGTCCCGCCAGAGCGACGCCAGCTGGGCGTCGGTGGTGAGGGGGACGACGTCGGGAACGGCGCCCGGGGCGGCGGTGGCCATCCCTCATGGTGTCCCCGTCGGGCGCTCGCGGCACGGCCGGAGGCACCCGTGACGGGACCGGCCAGGGTCCCGGGGATCGGGACGGCGCTGTACTAGCGTGACCGGGTGAGCATCGCCGTCTGCCCCGGGTCGTTCGACCCGATCACCCTCGGCCACCTCCACATCGTCCGGCGGGCGTGCCGGATGTTCGACGAGGTCGTGGTCGGGGTGGCGCAGAACGCCGCCAAGAACGCCCTGCTGGGCCCCGAGGAGCGCGTGGGGCTCGCCCGGGCGGCGCTCGCCGCGGACCCGGAGACCGCCGCCGTGCGGGTGGAGGTCGTGCCGGGGCTCCTCGTGGACTTCTGCCGGGAGATCGGCGCGGTCGCGGTGGTCAAGGGGCTGCGCGGCGGGGCGGACTTCGACGCCGAGGTGCCGATGGCGCTCATGAACCGTCACCTGACCGGCGTGGAGACGGTCTTCCTGCCGGGAGAGCAGCGCTTCGCCCACGTCGCGTCGTCGCTGGTGAAGGACGTGGCCCGGTACGGCGGGCCGATCGACGACCTCGTGCCGCCCGGGGTGGCGGACGCGGTGCGCGCGGCACTGAGCGGCACGAGCCGGACCAAGGAGCAGGGATGAGCGAGACGACCCAGAGGACCCCGGCCGGGGAGGAGCAGGAGAACCCGGTCGGCGGGCTCCTGGACATCCTGGAGGACCTGGCTGCGCTGGTCGAGAACGCGCGCTCGGTGCCCCTGTCGACCAACGTGAAGGTCGACCGCGACCAGGCCCTCGGCCTGGTCGACGAGCTGCGCGACGCGCTGCCCACCCAGGTGGGCCGGGCGGACGAGGTGCTCGCCGCGGCGCGCGACACGCTGGACGACGCGCACCGCCAGGCCGAGGAGATCGTGGCGTCCGCCCGGGCCCGCGCCATCGAGCTGGTGCAGACGGAGCAGGTCGTGGTGCAGGCGCAGTCCCGCGCCGCCGAGATCGTGGCGGAGGCTGAGCGCCGGGCCGCGGCGCTGCGCGCGGACGCGGACGCGTACTGCGACGGCAGGCTCGCAGACCTCCAGCAGGACCTGGACGCCCTGTCGAGCCAGGTGCGCGCCGGCCGGGAGAAGCTCGCCGACCGGCTGGAGCAGGGCTCGCCCCGGGTGCGGTGGGACTCCGTCGCCGACCCGCGATGGCCGCAGGGCACGCAGTCCTGAGCACGTCCGGAGCCCGTCCGGAGCGCGTCGTAGCCGGTCCGTGAGAGACGGGTCACGTCCGGGCGTGCTGCCACACGTGTCCGCGATGGCCTAGACTAGATCGCTGGCCCCGTCGCGGGCCGCCCCCCTTTCGCCCGCCAGTCCTTGGAGCCTGCCATCGCCACCGCGAAGCCTTCGCCGCTCGTGCTCGACACGCACGAGCTGTCTCGGCGACCCGGGACGATGGAGGAGGTCGCGCGTGTCGTGCCCGCTCCCGCGGACATGGGGACCGCCGTCATCGGCGTGCCCGAGGGTGACGACCTGACGCTGGGCCTCCGGCTCGAGTCGGTCCTGGAGGGGGTGCTGATCACCGGCGTCGTGCGCGGCACGGCGGTGGGGGAGTGCGCGCGCTGCCTCGACCCGGTGTCCAAGCAGGTGACGGTGCGCGTGCAGGAGCTGTTCGCCTACCCCGAGCGGGCCAAGGCGGCGGAGGAGTCCGGCGACGAGGATGCCGAGGACGAGCCGGTGCTGGTCGACGACCTGGCCGACATCGAGCCGGCGGTTCGGGATTCGCTCGTGACTGCACTACCATTTCAACCGCTGTGCCGTCAGGACTGCCCTGGCCTGTGCTCCGTCTGCGGGGCCCGGCTGGCGGACGACCCTGACCACCATCACGACCTGGTCGACCCCCGGTGGTCGGCATTGCAGACCATGCTCGAGGAGTCGAGCGTGTCCGACGAGACGAAAGAGAGCTAGCCGTGGCTGTTCCGAAGCGCAAGATGTCGCGCAGCAACACCCGGGCGCGTCGCTCGCAGTGGAAGACCACCGCGGCCGTCCTCACCACGTGCCCGAGCTGCAAGGGGCAGAAGCTGTCCCACGCCGCCTGCCCCACCTGCGGTGCCTACAAGGGCCGCCAGTACGCTGAGGCGCTGCGCACCGAGCACGCGGGCTGACATGCCTGCACGCGGCCCCCGGCAGCGGCCGGAGCCGACTGCTCTTCTCGAGAAGCTCGGGGTCCACCTGGACCC
>NZ_JBHUWC010000084.1:0-16510 GCF_042670225.1 Isoptericola sp. NPDC057191
GCTTTTAAGCGCGGGGGGCGGGTCGTCGGCAATAACGGGGTGCGCGCCCTCTCCACCCCCCCCGCCCGGCGCGGGTGGCGTTAACCCCCTCCCGTGACCCGCCCCGCGCTGCCCGGCATGCCGCCGCGGCGCCCCTCCCCCGTCCACCCGTCCGCGCGACCTCGCAGGAGGCACCCATGAGCCGAGGCCACACATGAGCCCGCAGACGAACGACACCGACCTGCCCACGTCCCTGCCCCCGCTCGCGGTCGGTGTCGGGATCGAGGACACGTTCGTCGTCGAGCCCGTCCCGGGCCGGCGCGAACTCGACGAGTACGTCCTGACCGACCACGACCGTCGCTGGCGCGAGGACGTCGAGCTGCTCGTGGCGAGCGGCGCCGACCAGATCCGCTGGGGCGTGCCGTGGTACCGGGTGCACCCGGCACCGCACCGGTTCGACTTCTCGTGGACCGACGAGGTCCTCGAGGCCCTGGGCGCGAGCAGCGTCGAGGTGATCCTCGACCTGGTGCACTACGGCACGCCGGCGTGGCTGGAAGGCTCGTTCGCCGACCCCGGCTACCCGACGGCGCTCGCCGACCTGGCGACGGCCATGGTCGAGCGCTACCCGCAGGTCACGGTCGTCACGCCGACCAACGAGCCGTCGGTGACCGCCGAGCGGTGCGGCGAGGACGGCATCTGGCCACCGCACCTCCAGGGCGACGCCGGCTACCTGCAGGTCCTTCTCGGCGTCGCCCGCGGCGTGGTCACCGCACAGCGTGCGGTCGCCGCCGTCCGGCCCGACATCACGTTCTGGCACGTCGAGGCGTCGCGTCGGTTCGTCGTCCCGGACCACGAGCCCCCCGCGGGCGCGAGGTGGGGCGCGCGCGCCGCACACCTGCGCGAGCGCGTGTTCCTCCACCAGGACCTCGTCACCGGCCGCGTCGACGACGCGCACCCCCTGGCGGCGCACCTGCGCGCCCACGGCGTCGACGACCAGGACCTCGCCTGGTTCGCCGAGCACGCGGTGCGACCGGACGTGCTGGGCGTCAACTACTACCCCCACGTCTCGACGGTCGACGTCGGCCACGACCCGCTCGTCCTGCCTGCCGACGGACCACGGCCGTCGTCGTGGCCCGTCACGTACGCAGGGGCGGACGCGCTGGAGGACCTGCTGCGCACCTGGCACGCGCGCTACCCGGCCGTCCCGCTCGCGCTCACCGAGACGGGAGACCCCGGCACGATCAGCCGCCGCGTGGACTGGGTGCACACGTCGATGGACGTCGTGCAGCGGCTGCGCGCCGAGGGCCTCCCCCTCGTCGGGTGGACGTGGTGGGCCCTGATCGACTTCCTGCTCTGGGACTACCGCGAGGGCAGCGCGCCCGCGCCCGAGTACCTGCTGCGGCACGGCCTGTGGGACCTCGTGCCGGACGGGACCCGGCCGGACGGGCTGCCCTCCTACGCGCGGGTCCGCACCGCGGCGGCCGACGCGTTCGTGGACGTCGCGGCCCGGTACGGCCGCGCGGCGGCCGGCGCAGGGACGGCCGGTGACCGACGATGAGCGCCGCTGACGTCGAGACCACCGTCGTCCACTCCGGCAGCGTCGGCGAGGCGGGCGCGATGTACTCGCGCCTGCTGGTCACCGACCCGCACGGACCCCACGCGGGGGCGATGCTGCTGACCTGCGAGCTCCGCCTGGGCGTGGCGGACCCCGCAGGACCCGCCTTTCCCGTGTGGCGCTCGCCGGACGGCGGCAGGTCCTGGAGCGAGCACGCCCGGGTGGCCGACCACCTCGGCCGCGGCAACCGGTACCAGCCCGTGCTCTACGAGCTGCCCGGCGACGTCGCCCACCTGCGTCGCGGCGACCTGCTGCTCGCCGGCAACGCGATCCCGGGCGACGGCTCCACCACGACGATCACGCTCTACTCCTCCACGGACGGCGGCGCGTCCTGGCAGTTCGAGTCGGTGGTCGACTCGGGCGGTCCCGCGGTGTACGACCCGTCGCGCACCTCGACGACGACGGCGATCTGGGAGCCCGAGCTGGTGCTGGTCGACGGGACGCTCGCGGTGTACTTCGCCGACGAGCGGGAGAAGCACCGCGGCATGCTCCAGGTGATCTCCCGCCGGACCACGACGGACCTCCGCACCTGGACCGACGTCGAGACCGTCGCGGGCGTGCCCGACCACTACCGGCGCCCCGGCATGTTCGTCGCCACCGGGCCGCTGCCGGACGGTTCCTACCGGGCGGTCGTCGAGTACGTCGGGCCGCCGGAGGTGCCGATCCACCTTCGGTCCTCGCCCGACGGCCTCGACTGGGGGGACCCGGCCGAGGCGGGCCCGCTGCTCGTCTCGCGCGAAGGGGTGGTGCTCTCCGGGACGCCGAACCTGGCGTGGACGCCTGACGGTGCCGGCGGCGCGACGCTCGTCGCGACGGCGCGGCACTCCTGGCTCGACGGCGTGGAGGCCAACCACGCGCTCGTCAGCGACGACCTCGGTGCGACGTGGAGCGCGATGCGGCTGCCGGTGCACGCCGTCCGACGCGTGCACGGCGACTCCTCGGGGTACTCGCAGGCCGTGCGCTGGAACGCGGCGGGCGAGCTGGTGCAGGCCACCACGGTCCGCAACGGGGCCGGCAGCCACGACGTCGTCGTCGCGGTGGTGCAGGGCGACTGGCGCGCACGGGTCGGGCTCCTGTGACGAGCGGGAACGATGAAGGGAGGGCGTCATGAAGCGCCGTTGGACCGAGGACGAGATCTGGGACTGGTACACCGGCCGCGACTGGATCACCGGCATGAACTGGATCCCCAGCGGGGCGATCCACGGAGCGCTGTGGCTGCTGCAGGAGCACGAGCACGACGCCGCCTGGCGTGACGCCGCCCGGGAGATCGCGCTCGCGCACGGGTACGGCATCAACTCCGTCCGCTTCTACCTGCCGTTCGAGGTGTGGCAGCACGAGCCCGACGCGTTCTTCGCCCACCTGGACCAGCTGCTCGACCTGCTCGGCTCCTACGGGATGACGATGATGCCGGTGCTGTTCAACGACTGCTCGGTGCCTCGGCACCGGTGGTCCCCCGCACCCCTCGGCCCGCAGCCCGAGCCCGAGCCCGGCTACTTCGGCGGCTCGCCCGAGTCGCCGTTCGACGACGACGTGCAGGGCGGCGGTGTCGTCGGGTACGTGCTCACCGACGAGCCCGAGCTCGAGCCCACGTTCCGTCGCTGGGTCGACGAGCTCGCCGCACGGTACGGACAGGACCCGCGGATCGTGGTCTGGAACGTGTGGAACGAGATCGGCAACTCGACGCGCGGCGACCTGTCGCTGCCCATGATGGAGAAGGTCTTCTCCTGGCTGCGCGAGGCCGACGTCAGCCAGCCGCTCACGGCAGAGGTCTGGGGCGTGGGCGCCGCGGACGCGTACGACTGGCTGCTCGACCCGTGCCGGCTCCAGCCGGTCGAGGAGCGTGCGATCGAGCTGTCGGACATCGTGTCGTTCCACTACTACGGGGACTATGCGCACGCCAAGGCGCTCGTGCGGCACCTCGAGCAGTTCGGCCGGCCGTTGCTCAACACCGAGTGGATGCACCGCCCGTACCGCAGCATCATCGAGACCCACCTCCCGCTCTGGAAGAGGGAGGGCGTCGGGAGCTACTTCTTCGGCTTCGTGAACGGCAAGGCCCAGCTGAACCATGTGTGGGAGTTCATCAAGCCGTTGCCGGGCATCGACACGAGGCTCTGGATGCACGACATCGTGCACGCCGACTTCACGCCGTACGACCCCGACGAGATCGAGGTGCTCAAGGCCTGCAACCTTCCGCCGTCGCGGCCCGTCCGGAAGGCTGACCGATGACCCGGCTGGGGATGGAGCACCCCCCGCAGGGCTGGAACAGCTGGGACTGCTTCGGCACGACGGTGACCGAGGACGAGGTCCTCGCGAACGCCGAGGTCATGGCCCACAGGCTGCTGCCCGCCGGCTACGACACGATCGTCGTGGACATCGACTGGTACGACCCCACGGCGCGGTCGCACGGCTACCAGGAGGGCGCGCCGTTCGAGGTCGACGCGCACGGGTACCCGTCGCCGGCGCCCGGCCGGTTCCCGTCCGCCGCGGGAGGCGCAGGGTTCGCACCCCTCGCCGACAAGGTGCACGCGCTCGGCCTGCGGTTCGGCGTGCACCTGATGCGTGGCATCCCCCGTCGCGCGGTCGCGCTCGACCTGCCGGTGCTCGGCACGGGATGGACGGCGTCGCAGATCGCCGACACCTCCTCGACGTGCGCGTGGCACCCCGGCTACTACGGGCTGGACCACACGCACCCCGGCGCCCAGGCGTACCTCGACGGGTTCGCCGCGCTGCTCGCGTCGTGGGGGCTGGACTACCTGAAGATCGACGACATGCTGGCGCCGTACCACGCCGACGCGATCGAGGCGTGGCGCACGGCGCTGGACCGCGCCGGGCGGCCCGTGGTGCTGTCGCTGTCCCCCGGCACCGCCCTGTCGACGGCGCACCTGCCCCACCTGCGCCGCCACGCAGACCTCTGGCGCATCAGCGACGACCTGTGGGACCGGTGGAGCGACGTCGAGGAACAGTTCGGCCGCCTCGCGCGCTGGGCACCCCTGCAGTCGCCGAACGGCTGGGCGGACGCGGACATGCTCCCGCTGGGGCGGATCGGCCTGCGCGCCGAGCGCGGCGAGCCCCGCAGCTCGCTGCTCACGCCCGACGAGCAGCGCACCCTGCTGACGCTGTGGGCCATGGCCCGTTCTCCGTTCATGATCGGCGGTCACCTGCCCGAGACGGACGACGAGACGATCGAGCGGCTGGCCAACCCCGCTCTCGCCCGCGTGCTGCGCGAGTCCGTCGACGGCGCCGAGATGTGGCGCGAGCGAGACCTCGCGAGCGGCGGCGAGGTCGTCGTCTGGGCGGCCAGGGAGGCCCACGGTCCGGCGCGCTTCGCCGCGGTGTTCTGGACCGGCGCGGCGTCCCACCAGGTGACCGTGGCGCTGCAGGACGTCGTCGGGGACGCCGTCGCCGCACGACAGGGCGCGTGGACCGCGCACGACCTGTGGGACGCCGGTGTCGTCGGAGTCCGCCCGGACCTCACCCTCGCGCTCGACGTCCCCGCGCACGGCGTGCGCTGGCTCGAGCTCACCCGATCCTGAACCGCGACGAAGCGAGGAAGCGACCATGACCACAGCCCGTCTCACCATCGACCCCGTGTTCCGCGTGGGACCCGTCCGTCGCCGCACCTTCGGCTCGTTCGTCGAGCATCTCGGCCGGTCGGTCTACAGCGGCATCCATGACCCCGACCACCCGACCGCCGACGCCGACGGGTTCCGCGGCGACGTCGTCGACATGGTCAAGGAGCTGGGCGTCTCCACCGTGCGATACCCGGGCGGCAACTTCGTGTCCGGGTACCGCTGGGAGGACGGCATCGGCCCGGTGGAGCGCCGGCCGCGTCGCGTCGACCTGGCGTGGCACTCGACCGAGCCGAACCTCGTGGGCACCGACGAGTTCATGCGCTGGTGCGCCAAGGCAGGCGTCGAGCCGATGATGGCGGTGAACCTGGGCACCCGTGGCGTGCAGGAGGCGCTCGACCTGCTCGAGTACTGCAACGTCCCCGGCGGCACCTACTGGTCGGACCTGCGCCGGGCCCACGGCGCCCTCGAGCCCTACCGCGTCAAGATGTGGTGCCTGGGCAACGAGATGGACGGCCCGTGGCAGACCGGGCACAAGACGCCCGAGGAGTACGGGCGGCTCGCCGCCGAGACCGCGCGGGCGATGCGGCAGATGCAGCCCGACCTCGAGCTGGTCGCGTGCGGTTCCTCGCAGTCGTCGATGCCGACGTTCGGCGAGTGGGAGCGCATCGTGCTGACCGAGGCGTACGACCAGGTCGACTACATCTCGGCGCACGCCTACTACTGGGAGGAGGACGGCGATCTCGGCTCGTTCCTCGCCTCGGCGGTCGACATGGACCACTTCGTCGCCTCGGTCGCGGCGACCGCCGACGCCGTCCGCGCGCGACGCAAGACGGACAAGCAGATCCACATCTCCTTCGACGAGTGGAACGTGTGGTACCAGGACCGCGCCGAGTCGAAGCCCCCGACCGGCGACGACTGGCCCGTGGCCCCGGTGCTGCTGGAGGACAGGTACAACGTCGCCGACGCCGTGGTGGTGGGCAACCTGCTCATCTCGCTCCTGCGGAACTCCGACCGGGTGCACGCCGCGTCGCTGGCGCAGCTGGTGAACGTCATCGCACCGATGATGACCGAGCCGGGCGGACGACTGTGGAAGCAGACGACGTTCCACCCCTTCGCGCTGACGTCGACCCACGCCGCCGGGGAGGTGCTGCAGGTCGCGCTCGACTCGCCGACGTACGAGACGGCACGGTTCGGCGACGCGCCCCTCGTGGACGCGACGGCAACCTGGGACGAACGGGCCGGCGAGCTCGTGGTGTTCGTCGTGAACCGGTCGGTGACCGAGGAGGTCCGGCTCGAGGCCGACCTGCGCTCGGTTCCCGGGCTGCGCGTCGTCGAGGCCGTCACCCTCGCCAACCCCGACGTGTACTGGTCGGCGACGGCCGACGACGACTCGGTCGCACCGCGGGCGAACAGCACCGCCGCGATCGCCGACGGGCGCCTGGCCGCCGTGCTGCCGGCGGTGTCCTGGACGATGATCCGGCTCGCCCGGTGAGGCGCACGCCCCGGCGGCTTGCAGCGGCGGTCGCCGGTGTGGCCTGCGTGTCCGTGCTCGCGGCCTGCGCCGCCGACCCGGTCGCCGGGACCGCCGTCCCGGTCGAGGGCGACATCGAGGTGCACGACCCTGCGCTCGTCGTCGACGGCGAGGACTGGTGGGTCTTCTCCACCGGGAACCTGACCAAGGGGCTCGGCGCCGTCCAGGTGCGGCACTCCGTCGACGGCGAGGAGTGGACCTACGAGGGCGAGGTCCTTCCGGACGACCGCCCGGCGTGGCAGCAGGAGACGGTTCCCGGCGTCACCAACCTGTGGGCCCCGGAGGTCGTGCAGCACGACGGCACCTGGTACCTCTACTACGCCGCGTCGACGTTCGGGTCGAACACCTCGGCCATCGGCCTGATGACGTCCGACGAGCTGGGCGCCGACGTCGCGTGGCAGGACCGAGGGGTCGTCTGGCAGTCGTCCGCGAGCGACGGCTACAACGCGATCGACCCGGCCGTGGTGACCGACGAGGACGGCACCGGGTGGATGGCGTTCGGGTCGTTCTGGGGCGGCATCCAGCTCGTCGAGCTGTCGTGGCCGAGCGGTCTGCCGGCCGAGGGCAGCGAACCCCAGGTCATCGCGAGCCGTGGGGACGCGACCAACGCGATCGAGGCCCCGGCGCTGCTGCACCACGACGGGTACTGGTACCTCTTCGTCTCCAAGGACTCCTGCTGCCAGGGCACGGACAGCACCTACCACGTCGAGGTCGGCCGTGCGGTGGACGTCACCGGACCGTACGTCGACGCCGACGGGGACGCGCTGCTGGAGGACGGCGGTACGCCGGTGCTGGACGCGGCCGGTGACATGGTCGGCCCGGGCGGCGAGTCCGTCGCCACCCGGGACGGGGACGCGCTGCTGGGGTTCCACTTCTACGACGGCGCGCACGCGGGCACTCCCACGTTGGCGATCCGCACCCTCGCCTGGACGGACGATGGCTGGCCCGTCGCGATGACCGCCGACGAGCAGGCGGGCGCGGCCGCCGCGGCGTCCGACAAAGGGACTCCTCGGCGACCGCGCTGAGCCTGGCCTCAGGATCAGGCGCAGTGGAGCCGGGCGTCCCCCCACGCCGCGTGGTCGTTGTTCTTGCCGTCGCCGGCGTCTCCCACCTGAAGGGTCAGGTTCTCGACTCCGGTCACGTCGACCTCGAGAGCCTCAGCCGCCGTCTCCACCGTGACCGGATCAGCGTCGGATCCCACCGTGGCCAGCGGCACCCCGTCACCGAGCACCGTGAACGTCACGCTGCCCTCCTCCGGGTGATCCCCGCCGGGCTCAATCCCGGGTGTGGCGGAGAAGGTCGTGCACTGCCCGCCCAGCCGGACTGCGACCGTGGCGGGCGCGTGCGTCACGATGCCGTGCTCGAACCGGCTGCCGCCGACGTCGATCGGTTCGCCATTCAGGTCGACGTCACGCGTCACCTCCCCGAAGCCCGTGGTCGCCTCCGTGAACGGCAGCTCGGAGACCCAGACGTCGCCCTGGGGCACCGGCGGCAGGACGTCGAGCCGCGCGGCATCGCCCGATCGGATCGTCCGGCCGTCGCGCGTCTCGAAGGTACCCACGACCGGCAGGTCGACCCCGCCGACCGGCCCGTCCCGGCCGACTCGCACCGTCCACCTCCCAGTGATCGTCTGCCCGTCCCCGAGCCGCTGGCGCGTCACTGGCTTGCCCGACACCAGCGTCCACGATCTCGGCAGCTCGACGTCGAGCGACAGGTCGCGGACCGGGCCTCCCTGGCGGACCGCGAAGATGCCCTGCACGGTCACTCTGTCGCCGGCCTCGACGGTGGTCGCGTCGGCGTCGACCAGCACCTGCGTGCGCGGTGTCTCCGGCACGGCCTGGTAGCACGATTCCTGCCCAGACCGGGCGCGGCACGCCAGGAGCACGAACCCGCCGGCCTTGCTGGTCGGGACCGTCATGACGTCCGTGGCGGTCCGGGTCGTGACCTTCTCGACGAGTGAGCGGCCGTCGTCAGTGATCTGGTGCACGAGCCAGGAGCCCTTGCCGAGCATGGTCAGCGGAACGTCGACCGTCCCCGGGTCGCCGGAGGTGATCCCGCCGATGAACCACCTCGTGCCGGCACGGCGCGCGACCACCGCGGAGGAGCCCGGCTCACCGGACACGAACCGGGTCTCGTCCCATGCAGTCGGCACCTGCTGGAGGAACCGCTCCGCGACAGGTTCGGCGGCGTACCCCTCAGGGCTGTCCACGACGTGCTGGAAACCCGACTCGTACACCACCGGCAGGGCGAGCTCGTGCGCCTTCGAGGTCCGCGAGATGCGGGAGAACATGGCGGGCGTGTAGTCCATCGACCCGACGACGTTGCGAGTGAACGGAAGGATCGTGTTGTTGACCGCCCAGGCCTCGTCCTTGTACTGCTCCTCGCCCCGCACGCCCTCGTAGGCCATGACGTGCGGCCAGGTGCGCTGCAGGCCCTTGGGGATCGTCGAGCCGTGGAAGTTCAGGAGGAGATGCCGGTCCGCGGTCTCGGACATGATGTCGTCGTACCAGCGGAACGTCGCCTGGCTGTCAGAGTCCATGAAGTCGACCTTGATCCCCTTGACACCCCAGTCCTGCAGCTTGTCGAACCACTCGTTGCGCTGCGCTTTGGTCCAGAGCGTGCTGGACCGAAACCAGGCGAGGATCTCGACGTCTCGGGCCTGGGCATATCGAACGAGCTCTGGCACCCAGGAGGCGTCCCAGCCTTCGTCGATCAGGGAGTACTTCCAGCCGTTGCGCGCGGCGAGGTCCACGAACCGCTTCTGGAACGCGAGGTCGCCCTGAGCCGCGGTGGAGCCCCCGGTGATCCACGACCATGCCGCCATTCCCGGCTCGATCCACGAGGTGTCGCGGATGCGGCTCGGGCGGGCCAGGTCATCGACCAGCGTTGACTCGACGACGTCGGCCGCCGACCCTGCGATCGCCACGCGCCAGGGTGTGCGCAGCGCGCCCTCGGCCGTGACGGGAGCCCGTTCGTACAGCTCGAGTCCGTACTCGGGCGTCCCGGGCGCCTCGTGGGCCAGGTGGGACGCCGCGTAGGTGCCGGTGACGTCCGACTCCGTGAGGAGCACGTAGTCGTCGCCGTGTCGGAACGTGGCAGGGAACCCGTAGGATCCCGCCTCAGAGCCCGCGGCCGTGGTGGTCGTGTGCGCCCTCTCGTACTGCGGCGCGTACGGCTGGAGCCAGGCGTCGGCGGCCGCAGGGAGCGCGAAGCGAGCCGGCTCGGAGAGCACGTCGTACTGAGCGCCGAGCGTCGCCGGGAGCTCGTACCTGAAGGCGACGCCGTCGTCGGCCACGCGGACCACGACGTCGAACCGGGTCTCGCCGTCGGTCACCCGGAGTCGGAGCTCGTCCTGACGAACGGTGCGCTCGCGCTCCTTGCCTGTCGTCGTCGAATAGCTTCCGCGGACCTCCTCGCGCTCAGCCGCAACCACCACGAGACCGGTCGACAGATCGGCGACGTCCGTCACCAGGCCGAGCGAGCCCACGGAAAGCACCTGCCGGCCGTCGCGCCGTACGGCAAGGTCGAGCTCGCCGCCGGCGAGCGTCACTTCCGCACCGATCGAGCCCGTCGGCGAGTCGACCCGCCACCGGGACGTCTCGGTGTCGCTCTCGGCCGCGGCCCCGGGTGCCGTCGCGATGACGCCCAGTGCGACGGCGACTGCCGTGACCGGTGCCGCCAGGGACCGCGAGCCTTGGGGTTTCTTGCGCTGTGCTGGGCGGTCGGACATCGCCCCTCCTCGTCGTCGAGTAGTGCGGCTCGCCGTCGAGCCGCCACGACAAGTCTAGAAAGGCACTTACCTTCTCACAACGAGAACTATCGAAATCGAAAGTCAGACCGGGAGCACCGAGGTGCCTGCGGCCTCGACGCGGCGCACCCAACCGGGGTCCGCGCCGGCGCCCGTAACGATCGTGTCGACCTGAGAGACGCCCGCGACGACACCGAGGTGCACCCGGCCGAGCTTGCTCGCGTCGGCCACCACCACGGTCCGGGCGGCGGAGGCCATCATCAGCGTCTTGACCTCAGCCTCGGGCAGGTTCACGTTCGTCACTCCGTGATCCACGTCGATCCCGCTGCACCCGACGAACGCGATGTCGGCACGCACCCGCGCCAGCACCTCGCCCACCAAGGGTGCCACGAGGGAGTGCTGCAACGGCCGCAGCGTGCCGCCGGTCACGACGATCGAGAACCGCGGCACCGCCTGTTCGAGCAGGAGCGCGATGTTCAGGGCGTTCGTGATCACCACGACGTCCTTCAGGTCGACCCGGGCGGCCAGGGCGTGGGCGATCGCCGTCGTCGTCGTCCCCACGTCGATCAGGACGCTGGTGCCCGAGCGGACCATCGCCGCCGCCGCTTCGCCGATGCGCCTCTTTTCGTCGGCGGAGGCCGTGAGCGCCTCCTCGAACGACTGCTCGGCCGGGACCACGCCCTGGCGGGCGACGGCACCGCCACGGACCCGGCGAACGCTGCCCGCCCGGTGCAGCGACTCAAGGTCGTGGCGCACGGTCACGCCCGAGACCTGGAGCTCCTTCGCGAGGTCCGTCACCCGGACGAACCCCCGGGACGTCACCAGGGCGAGCGCCTTTTGCCGGCGCGCCTCCGCGCGGGTCGCTTCCTCCCCCATCTTCGGCACCCTTCGTCCTCGACCGTCGCACGACAGCGCAGCCGGATCTCGCTGCAGCGCAGCGACGTGACGTGCACGCCGCGAGCATGGACGATGCTCCCATGACCGATGCCTCTCGCCCCACCCGCACCGCCGCGTCGACGAGCACGTCCGCCCGCCCGGCACTGACGGTCGACCGGTTCGTCCCGGCCGACCGCGACGCCCTCTACGACGTCTGCCTGCGCACCGGTGATTCGGGACAGGACGCGACCGACCTCTACCAGGACGGCGATCTCCTCGGCCACGTGTACCTCGGCGCGTACCTCGCGCTGGAGCCCGACCTGGCACGGGTGCTGCGCCGCACGGACGGCACCGCGGTCGGGTACTGCGTGGCGACGGCCAGCACGACCGAGTTCGAGCGCAGCTGCGAGGAAACCTGGTGGCCTCCGTTGCGCTCCCGCCTCGCCGTCCCCGCGCCCGACGACGAGTCGCCGGACGCGCACCTCCTGCGTGCCATCCACTCCCCTGCCCGGTCCGAGGCCGCCTGGCTCGCGCAGTATCCCGCGCACCTGCACATCGACCTGCTGCCCGAGGCCCAGGGGGGCGGGGCGGGCCGCCGGGTCCTGGAGGCCGTCCTCGAGGCCGTCACCGACGCCGGCGCGCCGGGGATCCACCTCGGCGTGGGCGGGCGCAACCTGCGCGCCATCGGGTTCTACGAGCACCTGGGCTTCCGCACGCTCCAGGAGCAGCCCTGGGGTCGGACCATGGGCATGCTGCTGCCCGCCCGCTGACTCGCTGACCGCCGCACACCCCGCCGCGTCCCGCGTCGAGGGTTCCTGAGCCATCCCTTGCCGCATCCTGAGAGCGGACCTAGGATCCTGAAAGCGCTTGCCTGGCAAGCGCTTTCAGGATCACCCCGTACTGATCGACAACGATGTTGAGAGGTCACAGATGCGCGAGCCCATGCCCCAGCGGTCCGACCGGTCCCGTCCGCCCGAACCCCGCTCCCCCCGACCGCGGGGGAGACGCCTCGCGGCCACCGTCGCCGCCGCGGCCGTCGCCTCCGCCACCGTCCTGGTCGGCGCCCCTGCCGTCGCGCAGCCGGCGGCCGACCGGGAGTTCACCGAGCTCCTCGGCTTCGAGCAGTACCAGCGCACCACGCTGAACGGCCAGGACGGCTGGTCGGCGTCGTCGGCCGCGAAGGTCATCGCCGACCCGCTCAACGGGAACAACCAGGTGCTCGCGATGACCGGGGGCAACCAGAAGGCCTACCGAGCCGTTCCCGAGATCGCGGACGGCACCACCGGCACGCTGTTCTTCCGGTTCTTGCGCACCGGCAGCGTCGACACCTCCTTCGGGCTCACCGACGTCGACCAGCCGTCCCAGACCACGGACAGCCGCGCCTACGTCAACAACCAGAACAGCGACCAGATGCTGGTCCGCGACGGCGGCGGGTTCAAGCCCGCCGGGGTGTGGGGCCGCGACGCCTGGCAGTGCGTCTGGGTCGTCGCGGACAACGCCACCGACAAGGTCGCGGTGTACAGCCAGGGCGGTCCGTACGCGGAGCGCACCCGGCTCCCCGAGGGCACCGAGCAGCAGTTCGGGTTCCGCCAGGGCGTGACGACGTCGCTCGACCGGTTCTGGTGGATCAACGGCGCCAGCAGCGCCGGGGACCTCATGCTCGACGACGTCGCCGTCGACACCGCCGGCGAGAACCTCGCGATCCCGACCGGCAACCCCGGCGACTGCGCCGCGGGCGGCGAGTCGGAGGCCCCGCTGATCAACCCGCTGCCGGACCCCAGGACGTCCACGCTCGGCATCGAGGTGGAGGAGCTGGCGCAGCTCCCCGAGTCGCACACGACCCCCGCGACCCAGGACCCGCGCCTCGACCGGTACAACCGCATCACGCACCTCGACGAGATCCCCGACGGCTCCGGCCGGCTCATGGTGCCCGACAACAACGGCACGCTCTACACGGTCGACAAGAAGACCGGCGCGTACACGCCCTACCTCGACGTGCGCCAGGCGTTCATCGACAACTTCCACAACAGCGCTGGCCTGGGCACCGGGCTCGGCGCCGCCGAGTTCCACCCGGACTTCGCGAAGAACGGCCTGTTCTACACGGTGCACACCGAGGCGGGCACCGCCCTCACCGAGGACACGCCCGACTTCCCCGCCTACGGCACCACGGGCTTCCACAGCGTCGTCACCGAGTGGAAGGCCACGGACCCGTCGGCCCCGGTGTTCGAGGGCACCAGCCGGGAGATCATGCGCGTGCCGTTCAACGGTCGCGTGCACACCGTGCAGCAGATCGCCTTCAACCCGACCGTCCGGCCGGGCGACGCCGACTACGGCGACCTGTACATCCTCGCGGGCGACGGCGGCAACGGCGTCGGCAACGGGAACCCGCAGGACCTGTCGACGCCGCAGGGCACGATCATGCGGATCGACCCGCTCGGGAACGACAGCGCCAACGGCAGGTACGGCATCCCGGACGACAACCCGTTCCTCGACACCCCCGGCGCCCTGCCCGAGCTCTACGCCGTCGGCATGCGCGACCCGCACCGCATCTCCTGGGACCCGGCGGGCGACCACACGATGTACCTCGGGCACATCGGCGAGTGGCAGGTCGAGTCGATCTACGCCGTCGAGCCGGGCGACAACTTCGGCTGGTCGGAGCGTGAGGGTCCGTTCCGGGCGGACAACCGGCAGATCTACCCGCTACCGGCCGACGACGCGAAGAACGGCTTCACCTACCCCGTGGCCGCCTACGACCACAACCGGGACCCCGGCCAGACCGGGGACGCCGGCGTCGCCAACAACGGCGGCTTCGTGTACCGCGGCGACATCCCCGCCCTGCGCGGACGCTACCTGTTCACCGACCTCGTGCACGGCTGGGTGCTGTCCACCGAGGCCGACAAGATGGTGCGCGGCGACGGCGACATCGACGACCTGGCACCCATCGAGCAGCTGCGTGTGTTCGCCGGGGGCAAGGAGACCACGTTCCAGGACCTGGTGGGCGACACGCGTGTCGACCTGCGGTTCGGCTCCGACGCCGACGGCGAGCTCTACCTGATCGCGAAGGCGAACGGGAAGATCTGGCGCGTGACGGGGGCGCACCGCGTCGCGCCCGCCTCGCCGGTCGCCCTCCCCGAGCTCGCCCCGCACCTGGTGGCGCACTACGACTTCGACCACCCGGTGGCCGGGGACGCGACCGCCGAGGCCGACCAGGGCTGGTCGGGCACGCCGATCAGGCTCGTCAACGGCGGTGTCGAGCAGCGGGTCGCCGACCGGGCCTACCCGAGCGCGGGCGAGGCGCTGCAGACCCAGCAGATGAGTCCGCGGACCGCGTCCAACGACGACTGGAAGGCAGGCGTGTACGACGCGGACGGCGTCGACTCGCTCGACGCGTTCGCCGGGACCGACCAGGCCGCCGTCATGGGCTGGTTCAAGCGGACCGGCGAGGGCGTCGCCGGTCTCAACTCCGGCACGGCCACCCCGGACGACCGCTACAACGCGATCGGCCTGGCCGGCGTGCTGACGGGCGACTCCGACGGGCACGCGGTGCGCGCGCTGCTCGAGGTGATCACGGTCGGCGACGAGCTCAAGCTCGTCGCACTCGGCCGTCGCGTGGACGGCGCAGGGTCGTGGACCTTCGCCGCGGACCAGCCCTGGGACGAGATCCTCGCGCGCGGCGAGTGGGTGCACCTCACCGCCACGTTCGACTTCGCGGCAGGCGAGATGAAGCTGTACCGCAACGGCAAGGAGCTCGCGGGGCGGTACACCGCCTCCAACCCCTGGGGGTCCGGTTCGACGTCGACGACGGCCCCGCGGGGCCTCAAGATCGGCGGCAGCTTCCCGCAGGACACCCGGGAGGCCAACCCGTTCAACGGGCGCATGGACGACCTCATGTTCCTCGACACCGTCCCGACGCCGGGGCAGGTCGCGGCCCAGTACGCCCTGTTCGGCGCGACGCCGGCCCAGCCGCCGGCACCGCCGTCGTGCGCCCCGGCGGGCTCGACCGTCACCGACGTCATGGCGTCCGAGAACTGGGCCCCGAAGACTCCCTCGAAGTGGGAGTTCCCCGGGGACCAGATCGTCCAGACCTCGGCGGGGACGGACCCCGGTGACGGCATCCGCCGACCGTTCGAGTACGCGGTCCTCACCCAGGGCCCGCAGCTCGGGTCGTTCGACCTCGGCGCGCAGGTGCGGCTCGACGAGCCCGCCAGCGTGAACAACCGGGACGTCATCCTGGTCTTCGGCTGGCAGTCGGACACCGAGTACTACTACGCGCACCTGTCGCAGGACAACACGATCTACGCCCACAACGGCATCTTCAAGGTCGACGGCAAGGACCGGGAGCGGATCGACGACCAGTGGGACGGCAAGATCGGGGCACCCCCGGCCGTCACCGACGAGGAGTGGCACGACGTCCGCCTGGTGCGGTGCGCCGACAGCGGCGACGTCGCGGTCTACGTCGACGGGCTCGGGACGCCGCTCCTCACGGCGCACGACACCACGTTCGCCACGGGCCGGGTCGGCTTCGGGTCGTTCGACAACTTCGGGCGCCTGCGCGACCTCACGGTGACCACGTCGCCCTCCGACGTCACAGGCCCGACCGTCACGGTCAAGGACGGCGACGAGTTCACGGTGGGCCGTGACGGCACCTACAGCAAGGTCTCCTTCAAGCTGCACGACGCCGGACAGGTCGACCGCCTCACCCTCAACGGGGTGGAGAAGGATCTCACCGACGACGCGTGGTCCGACCTGAACTTCGTCCGGCCGGGCGCGCTCGGCGCCGTCGAGGGCACCAACACCCTCGCCGTGCGTGATGTCGCGGGGAACGTCACCACCGTGACGTTCACCCTCGACGTCACCGGTCCGACGGTCACCGTCAAGGACGGCGACCAGTTCACCGTGGGGTCCGGCGGCACGTACAGCACGGTCTCCTTCAAGCTGCACGACGCCGGCAAGGTCGACCGCCTCACCCTGAGCGGCAGGGCGAAGGACCTCACCGACAACGCCTGGTCCGACCTGAACTTCGTCCGGCCGGGCGTGTTCGGCGCGGTCGTGGGCACCAACACCCTGGTCGTCCACGACGTCGCCGGCAACGCCCGGACGGTGACCTTCACCCTGACGTCGCCGTAGTCCCGCGAGGCCGGGGGACGAGAACGGCGAGAGCTGCGGTCGCAGCTCTCGCCGTTCTCGTC
>NZ_JBHUWC010000085.1:0-16379 GCF_042670225.1 Isoptericola sp. NPDC057191
CGTGGGCCCTGCACCGCCTCGCGGCCTTCGCACTACTGCCCGGAGCGGATCAGCGGAAGTCCCCGAAGTCGAGGTCCTCCAGCGGGATCGCCTCGCCGGAGCCCATGCCGAGCGTCGGGAAGTCGATCTCGTCGTACCCGAAGCTCGGGTAGAGCTCGGCCTTCGCCTGCTCCGTCGGCTCGACCTCGATGTTCCGGTAGCGGGGCAGGCCCGTGCCGGCGGGGATGAGCTTACCGAGGATGACGTTCTCCTTGAGGCCCAGCAGCGGGTCACGACGACCGCTCATCGACGCCTCGGTGAGCACGCGGGTCGTCTCCTGGAAGGAGGCGGCCGACAGCCACGAGTCGGTGGCGAGCGACGCCTTCGTGATGCCCATGAGCTCCGGACGGCCGGAGGCCGGCTGGCCACCCTCCGCCACGGCACGACGGTTCGCGTCCTCGAAGCGGACGCGCTCCGCGAGCTCACCCGGCAGCAGGTGCGAGTCACCCGAGTCGAGCACGGTCACGCGACGCAGCATCTGCCGCACGATGACCTCGATGTGCTTGTCGTGGATGTCCACACCCTGCGAGCGGTAGGTCTCCTGGACCTCGTCCACCAGGTGCTTCTGGGTGGCACGCGGGCCGAGGATGCGGAGCACCTTCTTCGGGTCGACGGCACCCTGCACCAGCTGGGTGCCGACCTGGACCTCCTGGCCGTCCGTGATCAGCAGACGCGCACGCTTGGTCACCGGGTAGCGGATCTCCTCGCTGCCGTCGGCCGGCGTGAGGACCAGGTGGCGCGTGCGCTCCGTGTCCTCGATGGCCACGGTGCCCGTGTACTCCGCGATGGGCGCCTCACCCTTGGGGGTGCGGGCCTCGAAGAGCTCGGTGACACGCGGCAGACCCTGCGTGATGTCCTCGGCGGACGCCACACCACCGGTGTGGAAGGTACGCATCGTCAGCTGCGTGCCCGGCTCACCGATCGACTGGGCCGCGATGATGCCGACGGCCTCGCCGATGTCCACCAGCTTGCCGGTGGCCAGGGAGCGGCCGTAGCACTTCGCGCAGGTCCCGACGCGCGACTCGCAGGTCAGCACGGACCGGACCTTGACGCTCTCGATGCCGGCGGCGATGACCTTGTCGATCACCACGTCGCCCGCGTCGGAGCCCGCCTCGGCCACGACGTTGCCGTCGCCGTCCACGACGTCCGTCGCGAACGTGCGCGAGTAGATGCTCGTCTCGACGCGCGGGTGCGGCACCAGCACGTCACCGATGCGCTCGGCCACGGGCAGCGTGAGGCCACGCTCGGTGCCGCAGTCCTCCTCGCGGATGATGACGTCCTGCGACACGTCGACGAGACGACGGGTCAGGTAGCCGGAGTCCGCGGTACGCAGCGCCGTGTCGGCGAGGCCCTTGCGGGCACCGTGCGAGGCGATGAAGTACTCGAGGACGGACAGGCCCTCGCGGTAGTTGGACTTGATCGGGCGAGGGATGATCTCGCCCTTCGGGTTCGCCACGAGGCCGCGCATACCGGCGATCTGACGGACCTGCATCCAGTTACCACGGGCACCCGAGGACACCATGCGGTACAGCGTGTTCCGCGAGTTGCTCTCGAGGTTCTCCCGCATGACCGACGCGATCTTGTCGGTGGCCTGCGTCCAGATCTCGATGAGCTCCTGACGGCGCTCGTCGTCGGTGATCAGACCCTTGTCGAACTGGTCCTGCACCTTGAGCGCACGCTGCTCGTGCTCGTCGAGGATCGTGTCCTTGATCGCCGGCATCGCCACGTCGGAGATCGCGATCGTGACGCCCGAGCGCGTGGCCCACCGGTAGCCGGCGTCCTTGAGCGCGTCGAGCGACGTCGCGACGTCGACCTTGGGGTAGCGCTCCGCCAGGTCGTTGACGATCGTCGAGAGCTCCTTCTTGCCGACCACGCCGTTCTGGAACGGGTAGTCGATCGGGAGCGCCTCGTTGAAGATCGTGCGGCCCAGGGTGGTCTCGAACAGCAGCGGCTGCCCGGGCTCCCAGCCCTCGGGGGCCTCGAAGCCGCTGGTCGGCGGCACGAGGTCGGACATCCGCAGCTTGATCGTGGCGTTCAGGTCCAGCTGGCCACGGTCGAGGGCCATGATCGCCTCGGCCTGCGAGGAGAACACACGCCCCTCCCCCGTCGCGCCGGGGCGGTCCGAGGTGAGGTGGTGCAGACCGATGATCATGTCCTGCGAGGGCATGGTCACCGGACGGCCGTCCGACGGCTTGAGGATGTTGTTGCTCGAGAGCATGAGGATGCGGGCCTCGGCCTGCGCCTCCGCGCTCAGGGGCAGGTGGACCGCCATCTGGTCGCCGTCGAAGTCCGCGTTGAACGCGGCGCACACGAGCGGGTGCAGGTGGATGGCCTTGCCCTCGACGAGCTGCGGCTCGAAGGCCTGGATGCCGAGGCGGTGCAGGGTGGGGGCACGGTTCAGCAGCACCGGGTGCTCCTGGATGACCTCCTCCAGCACGTCCCAGACCTCGCCGCGGGTGCGCTCGACCATGCGCTTGGCGCTCTTGATGTTCTGCGCGTGGTTGAGCTCGACGAGCCGCTTCATGACGAAGGGCTTGAACAGCTCGAGCGCCATCTGCTTGGGCAGGCCGCACTGGTGCAGCTTGAGCTGCGGGCCGACCACGATGACCGAACGGCCCGAGTAGTCGACGCGCTTGCCGAGCAGGTTCTGGCGGAACCGGCCCTGCTTGCCCTTGAGCATGTCGGAGATCGACTTGAGCGGGCGGTTGCCCGGACCCGTGACCGGACGGCCGCGGCGGCCGTTGTCGAACAGCGAGTCCACGGCCTCCTGGAGCATCCGCTTCTCGTTGTTGACGATGATCTCCGGCGCACCCAGGTCGAGCAGGCGCTTGAGCCGGTTGTTGCGGTTGATCACGCGCCGGTACAGGTCGTTGAGGTCCGACGTCGCGAAGCGGCCACCGTCGAGCTGCACCATCGGGCGCAGGTCCGGCGGGATGACCGGGACGGCGTCGAGCACCATCGCCGTGGGCGAGTTGGTCGTCGTGAGGAACGCGTTGACGACCTTCAGGCGCTTGAGCGCGCGCGTCTTGCGCTGGCCCTTGCCGCTCCGGATGGTCTCGCGCAGCGACGCGGCCTCGGCGTCCAGGTCGAAGCTCTCCAGACGCTTCTGGATCGCCGCGGCACCCATCGAGCCCTCGAAGTACGTGCCGTACCGGTCGACGAGCTGGCGGTACAGCATCTCGTCACCCTCGAGGTCCGCGACCTTGAGGTTCTTGAACCGGTCCCAGACCTGCTCGAGGCGGTCGAGCTCCGCGTCGGCACGCTTGCGCAGCTGCGCCATCTCGCGCTCGGCAGAGTCGCGCACCTTGCGGCGCGCGTCGGCCTTGGCACCCTCGGCCTCGAGCTCGGCCAGGTCGGCCTCGAGCTTCTGCGCGCGGGCGTTGATGTCGTTGTCGCGGCGGTCCGAGATCTCCTTCTTCTCCAGGTCGATCTCGTTCTGGAGGTTGGGGAGGTCCTCGTGCCGGGCCTCGTCGTCGACCCACGTGACCATGTAGGCCGCGAAGTAGATGACCTTCTCCAGGTCCTTCGGGGCCAGGTCCAGCAGGTAGCCGAGGCGCGACGGCACACCCTTGAAGAACCAGATGTGCGTGACCGGGGCGGCGAGCTCGATGTGACCCATGCGCTCACGGCGCACCTTCGAGCGCGTCACCTCGACGCCGCAGCGCTCGCAGATGATGCCCTTGAAGCGCACGCGCTTGTACTTGCCGCAGTAGCACTCCCAGTCCCGGGTGGGGCCGAAGATCTTCTCGCAGAAGAGCCCGTCCTTCTCCGGCTTCAGGGTGCGGTAGTTGATGGTCTCGGGCTTCTTGACCTCACCGTGCGACCAGGCACGGATGTCGTCGGCCGTTGCCAGGCCGATACGCAGCTCGTCGAAGACGTTGACGTCGAGCAAGATGTCCTACTTCCTCAAAGCTTTTGAATGTCCGTGGAGTTCAGCTGGTCGCTGGATCAGATCTCGTCGACCGTGGCGGCCGAGTTGGGGCGTCGGGACAGATCGATGCCCAGCTCCTCCGCGGCGCGGTACACCTCGTCGTCGGACTCCTTCATCTCGATGGAGGTCCCGTCGCTCGAGAGCACCTCGACGTTCAGGCACAGCGACTGCATCTCCTTGAGGAGCACCTTGAAGGACTCCGGGATGCCCGAGTCGGGGATGTTCTCGCCCTTGACGATCGCCTCGTACACCTTCACGCGGCCGGGGACGTCGTCGGACTTGATGGTGAGCAGCTCCTGCAGCGTGTAGGCCGCGCCGTACGCCTCGAGGGCCCACACCTCCATCTCACCGAAGCGCTGGCCACCGAACTGCGCCTTACCACCCAGCGGCTGCTGCGTGATCATCGAGTACGGGCCGGTCGAGCGCGCGTGGATCTTGTCGTCGACCAGGTGGTGGAGCTTGAGGATGTACATGTAGCCCACCGACACCGGGTCCGGGAACGGCTCGCCGGAGCGGCCGTCGAAGAGCCGGGCCTTGCCGTCCGTGGCGACCATGCGCTCGCCGTCGCGGTTCGGCAGGGTCGTCGAGAGCAGGCCACGCAGGCCGGTCTCCTCGAGGCCGTCGAACACCGGCGTCGCCACCGGCGTCCTCGGCGCCGACTTCGCGGCGACCGCGGGCAGGCTCTCCTTCCAGGAGAGGTCGTCGCCCTCGGCCAGCTCGATGTCCCAGCCACGGCTGGCGACCCAGCCGAGGTGGGTCTCGAGGACCTGGCCGACGTTCATACGACCGGGCACGCCCAGCGGGTTGAGGATGACGTCGACCGGGGTCCCGTCGGGGAGGAACGGCATGTCCTCCTGCGGCAGGATCTTCGAGATGACGCCCTTGTTGCCGTGGCGGCCGGCCAGCTTGTCGCCGACGGTGATCTTGCGGCGCTGGGCGATGTAGACGCGCACCAGCTGGTTCACGCCGGCGGGCAGCTCGTCGCCGTCCTCGCGGTTGAACTCGCGCACGCCGATGACCGTGCCCTGCTCGCCGTGGGGCACCTTGAGCGACGTGTCGCGCACCTCGCGGGCCTTCTCGCCGAAGATGGCGCGCAGCAGGCGCTCCTCCGGGGTCAGCTCGGTCTCGCCCTTCGGGGTGACCTTGCCGACCAGCACGTCGCCGGCACCGACCTCGGCACCGATGCGGATGACACCGCGCTCGTCGAGGTCCGCCAGGACGTCCTCGGAGACGTTCGGGATGTCCCGCGTGATCTCCTCGGGCCCGAGCTTCGTGTCGCGGGCGTCGACCTCGTGCTCCTCGATGTGGATCGAGGAGAGGACGTCGTCCTCCACGAGGCGCTGCGACAGGATGATCGCGTCCTCGTAGTTGTGGCCCTCCCACGACATGAACGCCACGAGCAGGTTGCGGCCGAGCGCGAGGTCGCCCTCGTCGGTCGCCGGGCCGTCGGCCAGCACGGAGCCGACCTCGACACGCTGCCCCTCGTCCACGAGCACGCGCTGGTTGTAGCTGGTGCCCTGGTTCGAGCGGCGGAACTTCGCGGCACGGTACGAGCCCGTGGTGCCGTCGTCGTTCGCGACGAGCACCAGGTCGGCCGACACCTCGGTGACCACACCGGGCTTGGTCGCCACGATGACGTCGCCCGCGTCGATGGCCGCACGGCGCTCCATGCCGGTACCGACCAGCGGCGCCTCGGAGCGCACCAGCGGCACGGCCTGGCGCTGCATGTTGGCGCCCATGAGCGCGCGGTTCGCGTCGTCGTGCTCGAGGAACGGGATGAGCGCCGTCGCGACGGACACCATCTGGCGCGGCGAGACGTCCATGTAGTCGATCTCGGCCGGCGGGAGGTCGTCCGTCTCGCCACCCTTGGTGCGGACCAGCACGCGCTCGCGGAGGAACGTGCCGTCCTCGGTGAGCTCGGTGTTCGCCTGGGCGATGATGTGGCGGTCCTCGTCGTCGGCGGTCAGGTAGACGATCTCGTCCGTGACCTTGCCGTCGGTAACCTTGCGGTACGGCGTCTCGATGAAGCCGAACGGGTTGATGCGACCGAACGACGCGAGCGAGCCGATGAGGCCGATGTTCGGGCCCTCAGGGGTCTCGATCGGGCACATGCGGCCGTAGTGCGACGGGTGGACGTCACGGACCTCCATGCCGGCGCGGTCGCGGGACAGACCACCCGGGCCGAGGGCGTTGAGGCGACGCTTGTGCGTCAGGCCCGCGAGCGGGTTGTTCTGGTCCATGAACTGCGACAGCTGCGACGTGCCGAAGAACTCGCGGATCGACGCCACCACGGGGCGGATGTTGATCAGGGTCTGCGGCGTGATCGCCTCGACGTCCTGCGTCGTCATGCGCTCGCGGACCACGCGCTCCATGCGGGACAGGCCCGTGCGCACCTGGTTCTGGATGAGCTCGCCGACGGCGCGGATGCGACGGTTGCCGAAGTGGTCGATGTCGTCCGTCTCGACGCGGACCTCGGTCGGCTGGCCGTCCCGGGTACCGGGGATGGTCGCCAGGTCGGCGTGCAGCGCGGCGAGGTACTTGATCGTCGCGACGACGTCCGTCACGGACAGCGTCGAGTCGGCCAGCGGCGCGTCGACGCCGAGCTTCTTGCTGATCTTGTACCGGCCGACCTTCGCCAGGTCGTACCGCTTCGGGTTGAAGTAGAAGTTCTCGAGCAGCGCGCGGCCGGCCTCGACCGTGGGCGGCTCGCCCGGGCGGATCTTGCGGTACAGGTCGACGAGGGCCTCGTCCTGCGTGTGGACGTGGTCCTTCTCGAGGGTGTCGAGCACCGACGGGAAGTTCGCGAACTCCTCGCGGATCTCCGCCTCCGTGAGGCCGAGGGCCTTGAGGAGGACGGTGACGGGCTGCTTGCGCTTGCGGTCGACGCGCACGCCGACGGCGTCGCGCTTGTCGATCTCGAACTCGAGCCAGGCGCCGCGCGACGGGATGACCTTCGCCGAGAAGACGTCCTTGTCGCTCGTCTTGTCGGGCGTGCGCTCGAAGTAGACGCCCGGGGAACGGACCAGCTGCGAGACGACGACGCGCTCGGTGCCGTTGATGATGAACGTGCCGCGCGCCGTCATGAGCGGGAAGTCGCCCATGAACACCGTCTGGCTCTTGATCTCGCCGGTCGTGTAGTTGACGAACTCGGCCGTCACGAACAGCGGCGCGGCGAAGGTGAAGTCCTTCTCCTTGCACTCGTCCGCGGTGTACTTCGGCGGCTCGAACCGGTGGTTCGAGAAGGAGAGGGACATCGACTGGCCGAAGTCCTCGATCGGCGAGATCTCCTCGAAGATCTCCTCGAGGCCGGAGGTGGCCGGGACGTCGGACCGGCCGGCGGCGGTGGCCGCCTCGACCCGGGCCTGCCAGGCGGGGCTGCCGAGCAGCCAGTCGAAGCTCTCGGTCTGCAGCCCGAGGAGGTCAGGGACCTCGAGCGGCTCGTAGATCTTGGCGAAGGAGACGCGGCGGGAAGCGGTGCGGTTCGCGATGGCGTCGGCGGACGGAACAGAAGGGGTGCGCGAGGCAGCCAAGAGGGGTCCTTCCCTGCAGTTCGATGGCACGCTGTACGCTCAGCGAGGCTGCAGGCGCCGGACCGCGACGGGAGAACCGGCCTCCGGGGTCACGAAGACGTGATCACGAGGGGCGGGGCATCATCGGCGGGGAGGCGTCGGGGCACAAGCGAGCGCAAAGCGCTAGCGTAGCCAGAACTTCGTCGTTTGTCCACTCGCGCGGGCACACGAGCGGACGCCCTCGGTTCTGGGTCGTAGAGGACGTTGTCTCGGTGGCCGCCATATGCCGCCCAAGAAACGGTTGTCGGACCAGCCTAACCCGTGCTAGGGGGCGTGGCCAGGCCCGCGGACGCGACCCTGGTCACCACACAAGATCCCCACGTTCCCCGACGACGCCCGCCCGCGACGCACGCGATCGCGACGGCAGCTCCAGCTCAGGGCGGCAGTTCAAGCTGCCGCGCCGAACGGGAACTGCCGCCGCGAACACGTCTGACGGCGTCGCCCCGGGACGCAGCGAGGCCCGCACCCCGGACGGGGTGCGGGCCTCGCAGGAGCGATGCGCGGCTAGGCCGCAGCGATCACTTGAGGGTGACGGTGGCGCCGGCGCCCTCGAGGGCAGCCTTGGCCTTCTCGGCCGTCTCCTTGTTCGCGGCCTCCAGGACCGGCTTCGGGGCGCCGTCCACGAGGTCCTTGGCCTCCTTCAGGCCGAGGGACGTGAGCGCGCGCACCTCCTTGATGACCTGGATCTTCTTGTCGCCGGCGGCCTCGAGGATGACGTCGAACTCGTCCTTCTCCTCGGCGGCCTCGGCGCCGGCGCCGCCAGCGGCGGGGGCGGCAACGGCAGCGGCGACCGGAGCGGCGGCGGTGACGTCGAACTTCTCCTCGAAGGCCTTCACGAACTCGTTGAGCTCGATGAGGGTGAGCTCCTCGAAGGCGGACAGGAGCTCGTCGGTGCTGAGCTTCGCCATGATGGCGTTCCTTTCGGGTTGGTGCGTCCTGGGGCCTCGCCGGCCCCGCAGAAGCAGAGGGGGTTGATCTCGCCGTACCGCCGTCAGGCGGCAGCGGCCTCCGATTCCTGCTTCTGACGCAGGGCATCGATGACGCGAGCGGCCTGGGCCGGCTTCGCGGTGAAGGCGTAGGCAGCCTGGTAGAGCTTGGCCTTCATCGCGCCGACCGTCTTGGCCAGCAGGACCTCGCGGGACTCGAGGTCCGCGAGCTTGGTGATCTCTGCAGCGGTCAGCGGCTTCCCGTCGAGGACACCGCCCTTGATGACCAGTGCAGGGTTCGCCTTGGCGAAGTCACGCAGACCCTTGGCGGCCTCGACCGGGTCGCCGGTCACGAACGCGATCGCGGAAGGACCCTTGAGGTCCGCCTCGAAAGCGTCGATCCCGGCCTCCTTGGCCGCGATGGACGTCAGCGTGTTCTTCACCACGGCGTAGGTTGCGTTGCCGCTGAGCGACCGACGCAGCTCCTTGAGCTGCGCGACGGTGAGCCCGCGGTACTCGGTCAGCACGGCCGCGCTGGAGTCACGGAACTTGTCCGCGACCTCCGCGACAGCGGCTGCCTTGTCCGGCCTCGCCATGGCAATCCTTCCGGTGGTGGTGCCACCGGTACCCCGGAAAAAGAAAGAGCCCCGGCGCAGGTGCGCACGGGGCTCGGAGCTCACAGCGGACTGTGTGATCGTCGTCGTGTCACCTACGCAGGCCCCCGCTCTCACGGGACTTCGGTCTTCTGCTTCCTGGGCGAGCCCGGGCAGCGTCGGACGACCGGCGGTCTTGGGTTACCTGAGAACTCTACACGACGACGAGAGCGGTGCGGGACGCCGGCGGTGTGCGACCGGACACGTCGCCCGTCACAGGACGAGCGGGCCGAAGCACACCAGCGGCACCGGCTCGGGCTCGTCCGCGACGGCGCGGGCGAGCGCCGCTCCCGGCCTGAGCCCGTCACGCAGCCCTGCATGGAGGGACGGCATCACCCGCACCGCGACCTCGTCGCGCAGCGGGGCCACCGCCGCGATCACGGCATCGGCGCCGTGGCGCAGGATGACGCTCGCGAAGCCGAGGGCCTCCCCGCCCACGTCCGACGTCGACAGGCCGAGCTCGCAGGCCGAGAGGACCACGGTGGCGCCGGCGAGGTCCACCCCGTCGAGCTCGTGGGCGAAGAGGGGCCCGTCCGCGAGCCGGAGCGACGAGAACATCGCGTTGTCCTGCACGTGCGTCCCGTGCGCCGCCAGGTGCACCACCCGTGCCCGGCCGAACGCCTGCACCGCTCCCCCGACGGTGGCTGCGTCCCGGAGCAGCACCGACGCCGAGGGCCAGACCGACGCCACCGCCTCCGCCTCGCGGGCGCCGCCCTCGGTGTCCGGACCGGCGAGCACGACGACGCCGTCGCGCCCGTCCCCGGGGTGCCGTGCCGCCCGCAGCAGGTTCAGGCGGTCCCCGACCCAGGTGCGTCGGCCGATCCTCGAGGGCAGCGCCGACCACGGGAGGGTGAGCAGCTGTCCACGAGCCACCACGTGGAGGTCGTGCTCCGCACCGAGCGGCCCGACGAGCTGGTCGTCGAGCCGCGCGAGGCTCTGCGCCAGCGACCGACCGGCCGCGGTCCGCAGCGGCGGCGGGATGAGCGGGTTCGACACCACGGTGAGGTCGGCCCGCGCCCGACGCGCCTGCTCGAGCATCGCCGTCCGCGAACCCAGTCGGTGGAGGACGCAACCGCTGCGGTCCAGGCGCACGGCGAGGACCTCGTCGTCGAGGGTGCTGTACGAGACGACGACCTCCCCGCGGTCCTTCGGCGCGCCGCGCAGGGCGGCCCGGACCTCGCGGGCGGACACGGGCTCGGCCGGGCGCCGTTCGCCCTCGACCTGCCAGGACACCTCGCGAGCCTCGCCCTGCAGGCGGCGCGACTCGGTCAGGTGTCCGCGCTTGGCCCGGATGCCCTCCGGCGTCGCCGTCGGGCCGAGCGCGAGGGCAGCCTGGTGCTCGGCGCGTGCCCGCTCGAGCAGGTCGGCGAGCCGCGGGTCGTCGGGCGGGACGAGCCGCGCCGTCCCCGCCGCGGTCGCACGACCGCGTTCGAGCGCGTCGAAGACCGCCGCGGGGTCACCTGTCGAGAGGGCGGCACGGACGTCGACGAAGTTCAGCCGAAGGGCGTGCAGACCCGTCGCCGCGACGGCCTCGACCGACCCGAGGCCTCGGTGCGCCGCCAACGTGCGCTGGCCGTGCCGCACGGCTCGCACGCCGGCGCTCCGGTGTCCGCGGGCGAACGCCACCTGGGCCGTCATCGCGGACCGCTCGACCCGCAGGGACAGGGGCGCACTCTCGAGGTTGGCAGGCACGCGTGTCAGCAGCGCCCGCGCCTCGTCGAGGTCGCCGGCCATCACCGACCACTCCGCGGCCATGAGGAGCGCCGGGTACGAGACCGTCAGACGCCCGACGGTGCCCGCGGTCCGCCCCAGCTCGGCCAGCTCGACCGCTCGCGCCGCCCGGCGCCGGAGGGTGTCGCGTGCCACCGGACGGGGTGCGAACCGGTCGGCGCCGAGCTGTGCCTGCAGCTCGACCACCCGCGCCCGGGCCTGCCAGGCCTTGTTCCCCGCGCGGGCGAAACCGCGAGCCGCGGACCGTGCCGACTCACGGGCGCGGTCAAACCGGCGGAGGTCCATCAGACACCTCGCGAGCGCGAGCTCGACCTCGGCGAGCACGACCGCAGACCCACCCTCGAGCAGCTCGGACGCCTGCTCGAGTGCCGCGACGGCGTCCGACACGAGGCCCGCCTCCGCGAGCACGCGGGCCTTGTCGAGCAGCGTCACGGGCGCCGGCTGGTCGCCCAGGTCGGACGCCTCGGCCATCTCCCGGAGCGCCGCCGGCAGGTTGCCCCCCAGGAAGTCCGCGTAGCCCAGGTTGTGCCGCGCCGCAGCCTCGAGCACCGTGTTCCCGATGGCACGCGCGATGTCCGCGGCCGCGCGCAGGTCCCGCGCCGCCGCAGCGACCTCCCCGACCTCGAGGTGCAGTGCACCCCGGTTGACCAGGATGCTCCCCAGGTCGAACGACGGCTCGGCGGCCGGACCGGGCGCGACCAGGTCCAGCGCCGCCCGCGCCGCCGGGATGTCCCCCGAGCGCAGGAGGAGGAGACCGCGCTGCCCCCGGACCGCCACGACCTCGCCGTCCAGACCCTCGTCCACGCAGAACTTCTCGGTCTCACCGAGCAGGGCGAGCGCCGCGCCCATGTCTCCGGACGTCTCGTACGTCCCCCGCGCGATCCCCAGCCTGGCCCGCACTCTCAGCGACGCGCACGCCGCACGCTCGCTGTCGAGGAGCGCGCCGTCGCGCAGCACGCCGTCGAGATCGGCGACGAGCGCCCGGTACAGCTCGAGCGCGCGGACGAACCGCCCCACGTCCTCCGCCCCGTGGGCGTCGGCGTAACGCTGTCGAGCGCGCTCCAGTGCACCGGCCACCCGGTGAGGGTACGTCCTCCGGTTCCTCGGGCGGCAGGTGTACCGCCGGAGTCACCCCCCGCTACCGCGTACCGTCCCCTCCCTCGTCGGGCTCGAGGCCGGTGCTTCGCGAGATGACCTTCCACACCTGCGCGCACCGAGCGGGGTCCCCGTCGCCGCCTTCCGGGAACTGCGGCTCCTCGATGCCGACCTCCAGGCGGTACCGAGCAAGCTCACCGGCGAGGACCGGCGCCGCGAACGACGTACCGCTCCAGATCGCGAAGCCCCCCTCGAAGCCCTCCGGGTCGATCGTGGCCCGGAACCCCTCGGAGTACAGCTCCCGCATGAACCTCGACGGCGCGACCACGCCGTCCATGCTGACGGGAGCCGTGCTGACCAGCGCTGCACCGGGCCGCAGGCACGTGACCCAGTCGCCGTCGTTGCTGAAGAGCGCCGTGGTGCCGTCCGGGTTCCTCGCGCCGACCGCCACGACCGGCGGCTCCTTCTCCGACAGCGGCACGAGCGGCGTCGGGGGCTCCGTCCTGCGGTCCAGCCTCGGCGCGAACGCCGCGGGAAAGCTCTCCCGTACCTGGCCGTCGTTGCCGCTCGAGCAGACCACCGCGACACCCCAGCGGCGGAGCTCCTGCAGCACCGTCCCCAGCGGGAGGTCGAAGTCCTTGTCCTCGGGGCGTTCGTGGTAGTAGCCGAGCGAGAGCACCGCGACGTCGACCGGCGCGTAGCCCTCGACGCCCGCGAGCCCCAGCAGGTGCCACAGCAGCAGCCTGCGCAACGACCGGAGGAGGTCGCGCTCCGACACGACGCCCGACCCCGCGTAGACGCGCGGGGCGAGGATCACGGCATCAGGGCACTGCTGGTGGACCAGCCCGGCCATGAAGGTGCCGTGGCCGGCGACAGGGTCGAGGGGCCCGACGAGCGGGTCGATCGAGACCCCACCGATCTCCGGGTCCTGGTACTCGTGGTCCGGGCGCGGGCTGAGCCCCACGGGCCGGCCGACGATCTCGGGGTCCCGGATCACGACGTCCGGGCGCGCCCGGTCCTCGACGGTCCAGCTCACGCCGGCCGGACGCCGCGCCCCGGCGAGGCCGAACCACGGGTGCGGGCCGACGCCGGTGTCCATGAGCGCCACCACCGGCCGTCGCTGCCCGTCCGGGCCGGAGTACGGGGTGGGCCCGGCGGGAATCTCCCCCCGGGGCACCGCGCCGACCCACGCCACCGGCTGCCGTCCCCCCGAGCCGGCCGCGACGTACTCGGTCACCCCGCCCGCCGGATGGCCGACGGTGATGGGGTGGCCGACCGTGATCGGGTGGCCCACCGTGATCGGGTGGCCCACCGTGATCGGGTTCCCGGTGATGAACGGCTGGGTCGCGGTGAACGTCTGCGGCTGCCTCGACGGCCCGCCACCGATCCCGCCGGGGACGATGACATGGTCGAGGCCCAGGGAGACCTCCCCCGGCCCCTCTGCCGAGCGCGCCTCGACCTTCCCGGCGGGCCACGGCAGCGCGAAGCCGAGGGCGTCGTCGCTGGGTCGTTCGTCGTGCCGGTCCCACCCCTGGCGCACAGCGGTGAGCAGGTCCCACCCGTCGGGCAGACCGCCCTCGTCGAGCCGGACGAGCACCGCGGACGTCCCGAACACCCGGCGCAGGCGGCGACGGAGCGCGTCGTCGAACCCTCCGAGGTCGCACGCCTCACCGAGCAGGTCGAGGTCGTCGTAGGTCTCGGGCTCGATCTCCACGTTGACGCCGTGGCGCCACGCAGCGTGCCGCAGCCGCCGGAGCCAGCGCGGTGCCGGCCCGGAGCGCGGCGGCGCCTCGACGTCGAGCAGGAGACGGTCCCCCACGTACCAGGTGGGCTGGGGAGAGGGCTGTGCGCCCGACCGGCGCGCGTCCGTCGGGTCGAGGGCGCGGGTCCGCCACTGCAGTCGTTGGGGCGTGTCGGTCACAGCTCCACCACCGGCGTCGTCACGGACGTACCCTCCTCGAGTCGGATCAGCAGGCTTGCGGGGCCGCGGTCGACGGCGGTGAAGGCGAAGCGGCCGTCGTCGTCGGCGGTGGTGGTGCGTTCGTCGCCGGGCTGGCGCAGCTCCACGACGAGGGCGCCGGCGGGCGCCACCCAGCCGTCGAGACGCACGTGGGTGCCGTCGTCGTCGGTGGACAGCGCGATCATCACCGTGAGGCGCTCGTGCGTGAACGTGATCGTGCGCGCCTCCAGCGGCGGGGCGTCGCCGCGCACGGACCCGACGGGGGCCTCGATCTGCTGCAGCTCCATCACCTCGGCCTCCAGGCTCGCGAGCGTCATCGCGAACAGCGACCGCTCGACCAGCCCGTCGGGCAACGGGTCCAGGAGCTGCACGGTCCGACCGAGCCGGGACAGGGCCTCGACGTCGCGCGCGTCGATGGGTCCGTCCTCGCCCGGCACGGGCGCCCCCCACGCGTTCTCGTGCTTCCGGTTCATGTCCACGAGGCCTCTCCCTGTTCGGTGAGGACGGCGCGCAGCTTGGCCAGGCACCGTCCCCGAGTGGCACCGATGCTTCCCACCGGCATGCCGATCGATGCCGAGATCGCCTTGTAGTCCGGGCGGTCGGCGAGCGAGACGAGTCGCAAGAGCTCCTGGCAGCGCGCCGGGAGCGTACGCAGCGCCGACCACAACATCCGGTCGCGCTCGTCGGTCAGCACCTCGGCCTCCGGTCCCGGCCGGGAGTCCGGCAGGGCGGCAGAGCCTTCGGTGAGGTCGTCCGGCAGCTCGGTGCGCCGGCGCTGGTCGGTCCGCTCCTTGCGCACCGTCTCCCACGCACCGCGGCGGGCCGTCACGAGGAGCCACTTCAGCACGGCCTTCGGCTCCGCGATCGTCTCCGCGTGCCGCACCAGGGCCGCCCACGTGGACTGCACCACGTCGTCGGCCACGTCCCGGTCCACACCCTGGGCGCGCACCGTGTGCCACAGCAGCGGTGTCGCCTCGCGGACCAGGTCCGTCAGGGCGTCCGTACGCCCCGCGCGGTACTCGAGGATCGCCCGCGCGGCCCGGTCCCCCAGGCTCTCACCGGCGTCGGACTCCTCACCGACAGGTTCCTCCGTGGCTCGTGTCATGGCAGTTCGCACCTCGTGAGGGCTCGTCGAAAGGCCGGGACGACCGCGTCCCGGGGCCTCCGAGCCTACGGCGCGCAGCGAAACGGCAGAAGGATGACTTTGCATCGTGGGTGCCATCACCTCTCGCCGGGCGGCACCGTCCCGGCGCCGCGCTCTCGTCGTCACGGGGAGGGAGCAGCGCGCCGCACGCCTGATACACGCACCCGGTATCTGACCTCGGCAACTTCTCGACGACCTCTCGACGGCCGACCCATCCGGTCCGGCGTCCGCTCCGAACCCCCGGCGAGCGTGGGACGGACCCGCGCCCCGAGCAGAAGGAGCAGCCCATGTCCTCGTCCGCTAACCGCCTCCTCGCCGCAGTGTTCGGCACCGTCTACCTGCTGGTCGGCCTCGCTGGGTTCGTCGTCACGTCCGGCGTCGGCTTCATCGCCACGGACGGTGAGAAGCTGCTGTTCTTCGAGGTGAACCCGCTGCACAACATCGTCCACCTCGGCATCGGTGCCGCGCTGCTCCTCGCGTCGCGGTCGGTCGGCGCGGCCAAGGGCGTCAACGTGACCATCGGCGGGGTCTATCTCCTGGTCGGCGTCCTCGGCCTCTTCCTCGTCGGCACCGGCGCGAACATCATCGCGCTCAACGGCGCGGACAACGTGCTGCACCTCGCGAGCGCGCTCCTGCTGCTGGGCGTCGGGCTGGGCGCGGACCGTCGCGCCGAGACGGGGGTCGCGACCGCATGAGAGCCATGGCTCCCCCGGCCCGCATCCTCGTCGCGTTCACGCTCCTCGGCGCGGGCCTGGTGAACCTCGGGTCGGCGCGCGGCGCGCTCGCCCGCCCACAGGGCGTCTTCGCGCTGGTGCTCGGGGCGGTGGAGCTGGTGGCGGCGCTGCTCCTGCTGCGCGGTGTCACGCCGGGCCGCGCGGACCCGGCCGTGCTCGCCAGGGTCGGCGTCGGGCTCCTCATGGTGGCGAGCGTGCTCGGGCTGGCGCTCGCCGTCGCGCCCGGGGGCCATCTCGGGGCGGCCGCGGCCTCCGCCGCGGCGCTCCAGCTCGCAGGCGCGGCGACCGTGGGGGCGGCCACCCGCCCGCGGCCCGAGGCGGCGGTGGCTCCGGCGGCGCCCCCGGCGGCGGGGAGCGGCAGCGACGATGGCGGTGCCGGGCGCCGGCGCCCGGCGGGGTCCCTCGCTGTCCTCTTCGTCGGGGCGGTCCTCGTCTCGACCGCGACCACCGCGGGACTCACCGACACCGAGGCCGGCGCGGTCGCCGTCCCGCACAGCGAGCATCACCTTCCCGACCTGTCCGGGCTGCAAGGACACCACCACGGAGGGTGACCGTCCCCGGCATCACCGGCTCCGGGGACGACGACGGCCCGGCACC
>NZ_JBHUWC010000086.1:0-16312 GCF_042670225.1 Isoptericola sp. NPDC057191
GTGGACAACCACCTGTTCGACACGGGGGCCTGGGTCCGCCCTGATGGTCAGTACAGGCGTCCATGTACGGTTGGCGGCATGGAGACCGTGACGCTCACCCACACCGCGGCGCTGGCCCGGCTGGGGCACGCCCTGTCGGACGGCACGCGCACGCGCATCCTGCTCGCGCTGCGCGACGCGCCCGCGTACCCGTCCGACCTGGCCGCGGCGCTCGGCGTCTCCAAGCAGGTGATGTCCAACCAGCTCGCGTGCCTGCGCGGGTGCGGGCTCGTCGTCGGGCGCCCGGACGGACGCCGCACCGAGTACCGGCTCGCGGACCCGCACCTCGCGCACGCCCTCGGCGACATGCTGCGGCTCGCGCTCGTCGTCGACCCGGAGTGCTGCGGCCCGGACTGCACGTGCGCGACGGGCGGCGCTGCGCACGGCAGCGCGGACGCCGCATGACGCACGACCACCACCACGCGCACGCCGCGGCCGACCACCGCGGCCGGCTGGCCGTCGCGTTCGGCATCACCGCCGCCATCCTCGTGGCGCAGGCGGTAGGCGCGGTGGTCACGGGCAGCCTCGCGCTGCTGGTCGACACCGCGCACATGCTCACCGACGCGGGCGGGCTGGCGCTCGCGCTGTTCGCCGCCCACCTGTCGCTGCGGCCCGCGTCGCCGCAGCGCACCTGGGGCTACCGCCGCGCGGAGGTGCTGGCCGCGCTGGCGCAGGCGGCGGTGCTGCTCGTCGTCGGCGTGTACGTGCTGGTGGAGGCCGTGCTGCGCCTTGCGCACCCGCCGGAGATCCCGTCCTCGCAGCTCGTCGTCTTCGGTGCCATCGGGCTGGCGGGCAACCTCGCGTCGATGGCCGTCCTGGCCGGCCGCCGGGACGCCAACCTCAACCTGCGGGCGGCGTTCCTCGAGGTCGTGAACGACGCGCTCGGGTCGGTGGGCGTCATCGTCGCGGCGATCGTCATCGCCACCACCGGCTGGCAGCGGGCCGACGCCGTCGCCGCCCTCGTCATCGGCGCACTCATCCTCCCCCGCGCGCTGCGGCTGCTGCGGGCCGCGGGCTCCGTGCTGCTGGAGTCCACGCCGCCGGGGCTCGACCTCGACGAGGTCCGCGCCCACCTGCTGCGTGTCGACCACGTGCGCGACGTCCACGACGTGCACGCCTCCCTCATCGCCACCGGCCTGCCGATCCTGTCGGCGCACGTCGTGGTGGACTCCGGCTGCTTCACCGACGGGCACGCCGGGCGCATCCTCGACGAGCTGCAGGAGTGCGTCGCCACCCACTTCGACGTCGCCGTCGAGCACTCCACCTTCCAGGTGGAGCCGGACACCCACCCGCAGCACGAGCACCCGACCCACGCCTAGACCACGCCTAGACCCAAGAATCGGCGGAATCTGGCGGTATACAAGAAGTCTTGTACTCCTGACGGCGCGCGCCTAGCGTCGTCGGCATGGAGCAGATCGAAGCGATCACCGCCGTGCACCACCCGGTGCGACGGCGCATCTACGACTACCTGAGCCTGCACGGGACGACGCAGGTGACCACCCTGGCGCGCGCGCTCGGCCTGCAGGTCGGCAGCGTCAGCCACCACCTGCGCATGCTGCAGCGGGCGGGCGTCGTCGAGCACGCCCCCGACACCACCGACGACCGCCGCACCAGCTGGTGGCAGCCGTCGCGCAAGGGCCTGAGCTGGTCCGTCGAGGACTTCTCCGACTCCCCCGCCGACGCCCTGCTCGCCCGCGAGGCCGAGCGGACGAACGTCGAGACGCACGTCGGCCGCCTGCGCGCGTGGCACCGCCGCACCACCCCCCTGCCGGAGTGGTCCCGCGCCGCGTTCAGCGTCGACACGCTCGCCTGGGCCACCCCTGAGGAGCTGACGGCGCTCTCCGCGGCCATGCGGCAGACGATCGCCACCTGGCAGGCGGGCATCGACGCCGAGCGCGCTGCGGACGGCGCGGACGGCGCGGACGGCGCGGACGGCGCGGACGGCGCGGACGGCGCGGACGGCGCGGACGGCGCGGACGGCGCGGACGGCGCGGACGGCGCGACGGACGACACCAGGCGCCGCCCGGTGTTCGTCTTCGCCCACGGCTTCCCGACGACGCCATGACCGCGACCCCGGGCGCGACGCAGCCCGTGCTGCTGCGCGAACCGCCGGCGTTCTCGCGCGACCGTGCGGTGCACGCGTGGATCGGCGTCAAGGCGCTCTCCGACGCCGGCGACGCGATCTGGACCATCGCCCTGGCGTGGACGGCGGTGCAGGTCGCCAGCCCGGCCGTCGCGGGGCTCGTCGTGGCCGCGGGCACGGTGCCGAGGGCCGCCGTCCTCCTGTTCGGCGGCGTGCTCGCCGACCGGGCGAACGCCCGCCACGTCATGATCGCGTTCAACCTCCTGCGGGTCGCCGTGCTGGTCGGCACCGCCCTGTGGGTCCTGGCGGCGGCGCCGACCGTGGGGCTGCTCGCGCTCGCCGCGGTCGCGTTCGGCGTCTGCGACGCCTTCTACGAACCGTCGGCGAGCACCATCGGGCGCCAGCTCGTGCGCGCGGAGGACCTCCCGTCGTACACCGCCGTCGCGCAGACGGCGTCCCGGCTCGCCACGATGGGCGGCTCCGCCGTCGGAGGGTTCCTCGTCGCGCGCTCCGGCCTCGCGGGGAGCGCCACGGTCAACGCCGTGACGTTCACCGTGGTCGTCGTCTTCGTCGCCGCCTGGCTGCGGCCGCGGTTCGGGCTCCCCCGCGCCGAGCCGGAGTCCGCGTGGCGGGGCATCCGGCGCGGGTTCGGGCACCTGCGCGACGTCCCGACCACCCGCACGCTGGTGCTCGCCCTGTCCGGCCTGAACCTCGCGGTGGGGCCGGCCGTCGGCATCGGGATCGCGCTGCGCGCGCACGACGCCGGCTGGGGAGCCCAGGCGGTCGGCATCCTGGAGGCGTGCATCGGGCTGGGCGCCGCGGTCGGCGCGCTGTCGGTCGCGCGGTGGCGGCCCCGGCACGAGGCGCGCGCCGGGTTCGGCGCCCTCGTCGTGCAGGGCGTGGCGATCGTGGCCCTCGGCGGCGGACCCGTGCTGCTCGCCGGGGCCGCGTGCCTGACGATCGGCCTGACGGCCGGCTACGCCTCGGCCCTGCTGGGCGCGACGTTCGCCGGCACCGTCGACCCGGCCTACCTGGGGCGGATGGCGTCGATCACGCGTCTGGGCGACGACGTGCTCATGCCCCTGGCGATGGCGGTGTTCGGCGCGCTCGCGTCCGCGACCGCGCTCTGGGTGCCGTTCGTCCTGTACGGCGCGGGCATGGTGCTGCTCATGACGATCCCGCTGCGCAACCCGCTCTTCCGCGAGCTCTCGCTGAAGGGGCGCGCCTGAGCCTGGGGCGCGAGGGCGGGCGCGTGCTCGCGGGACGCGCCGCGGGGTGCTGTGCTTGGCACATGTCCTCCCGTGTCGACGTCCCCCCGGCCGGCCACGCCGACGAGCCGCACGCCGGCGGCCTGGCCCAGCGCCTCAACTGGCTGCGCGCCGGCGTGCTCGGCGCCAACGACGGCATCGTGTCCGTGGCGGCCGTGGTCGTGGGCGTCGCGGCGGCCACGCCGTCGCGGGCTGCGGTGCTCACCGCCGGGCTGGCCGCCCTGGTCGGTGGCGCGATCTCGATGGCACTCGGCGAGTACGTGTCCGTCTCCAGCCAGTCCGACAGCGAGAAGGCGCTCATCGCCAAGGAGGAGCACGAGCTCGCCACCATGCCCGACGAGGAGTTCGACGAGCTCGTCGGGCTCTACCGCGAGCGCGGCCTGAGCGAGGGCACGGCGCGGCAGGTCGCCGTCGAGCTCACCCACCACGACGCCCTGGGCGCGCACCTGTCCGCGGAGCTGAACATCGACCCCGACGACGTGGTGAGCCCCTGGCACGCGGCGTGGGCGTCGCTGCTGGCCTTCCTCGTCGGCGGCATCCTGCCGATGCTCGCGGTCCTGTTCATCCCGCAGCCGTGGAAGATCGCCGGCACGTTCGTCGTCGTGCTCGTCGCCCTCGGCGCCGCCGGCGCCCTCGCGGCGTGGATCGGCGGCTCCTCGCGCGCCCGGTCCGTCTCGCGCGTCGTGATCGGCGGCGCGCTGGCGCTCGGTGTGACGTTCGCGCTGGGGTCGCTGCTGGGCACCACCGGCGCCGTGTGACCGCGACTGGTCAGCGCCCCGCCGGGGCGGCACGCTGGGCGCATGGAGCTCGAGGTGCGCGGTGAGGTCTTCCAGTGGCGCGGTCCCGCGCCGTACTACTACGTGGCGGTCCCGGACGCCGAGGCGGAGCAGATCGCGGCGGTCGCGCCGCTGGTCACGTACGGCTGGGGCGTGATCCCCGTGACCGGCCGGCTCGGCGGGACGACGTTCACCACGTCGCTCTTCCCCAAGGACGGCGGCTACCTCGTGCCGCTCAAGGACGCCGTGCGCCGGCCGGAGGGGGTGACGGACGGCGACGAGGTCGTCGTCCGGCTGACGCTCGATGGCGTCTGACCGTGCGCGCCATCCCGCCGAGGTAGTTCCGGGGTCCGCGAGGTAGTCCCAGCCCTGCCGAGGTAGTCCCACCCCTGCCGAGGTAGTCCCACCCTTGCCGAGGTAGTGGGACCAGCCCACTACCTCGGCGAGCCCTGCACTACCTCGCGGACCTCGCAACTACCTCGCGATACCCGGTGCTACCTCGCGGATCCTGGTACTACCTCGCGGACCCTGGAACTACCTCGGCAGGTTCTGGACTACCTCGCGGCCAGGCCGTCGACGAAGGCGACGGCGGCGGCGGAGATCTGCGCGCGGGCGTCGTCGTGGCTGAGGGTCGGGGTGCCGTCGCCGGGCTGCGGGCCGTAGTCGCCGAACTGGGCGTGCACCGCGCCGTCGACGACGGTGAACGTGGCGTCGGCGGGCAGGTCGGACCTCGATGCCTCGATCTTCGCGGGCGTCGCGAGGCCGTCCCGGCTCGCGGACACAGACTCGACGGCGGCGGTGAGCGTGCCGCTCACGTCGCCCGCGGGGTACGAGGCGAAGAGCAGCAGCCCGTCGACGGGTGCCGCACCGTCCGCCGCGGCCCCGGCGTCGTCCGCGTCCGCCTCCATCGCCGCGACCGTGCCGCCGAGCGAGTGCCCGCCCACCACCCACCGGTCGGCGCCGGGGACGGCGGTCCGCGCGTCGTCGAACGCCCCCACCGCGAGGAACGCGATGCCCAGCGGCTGCTTCGCGACGACGACCGTGTGGCCCGCCTCGGCGAGCGGGCGCAGCACGGCGGCGTAGGCGCGGGCGTCGACGCGCGCGCCCGGCTGGAAGAAGACGGCCGTGCCGTCGCCGCCGTCCGCCGGTGCCAGCACGAACCGGGTGGCCCCTTCCGTGACCGTCACCGCGTCGTCGGACCGCATCGCGGCGAGGGCTGGCTCGACCGCGACGAACGGCCGCAGCCACGCCACCAGGGCCACCCCCGCCGCCCCGAGGACGAGCAGTGCCACCCGCCCCGCGCGCCGCCACCCGGGGCGGGACGGTCGCGGGCGCAGCGCGCGCAGGCCGGCGACCAGGGCGCCCGCGAGCGTCAGCGCGAGCAGCACCGCGTACGCCGGGTGGCCGTGCACGACGGCGCCCCATGCCGTCGCGCACACCCAGGCGACGACGACGAGGGCAGCCGCCGCCACGAGGAGCGTCGCGCGGCGGAGCCAGGTCGCGACGGTCGAGGGGGCGAGGCGGTTCGGGGCGGTGGGGGCGGGAGCTTCCACGTCGTCCGGCACGCGACGAGTCTGGCACTGCCCGGGCCGTGCGCAGGTATGGTCTGACCGCTACCTGCAACGTTGGAGGAAACCCCGTGACCGACCCGTCCTCGACCGCCCTCGCCCTCGACGCCGTCGTCGACCTCGACATCCCCGGCCCCACGATCAGCCGCCACCTGTACGGGCACTTCGCCGAGCACCTCGGCCGGTGCGTGTACGAGGGGTTCTGGGTGGGCGAGGACTCGGACATCCCGAACGTCGGCGGGATCCGCTCCGACGTGGTGGAGGCGCTGCGCGAGCTCGCCATCCCCAACCTGCGCTGGCCGGGCGGCTGCTTCGCGGACACGTACCACTGGCGCGACGGCATCGGCCCGGCTGCCGACCGCCCCCGCATCGTCAACACGCACTGGGGCGACGTCGTCGAGGACAACGCGTTCGGCACGCACGAGTTCATGGCGCTGTGCGAGCTGCTGGGCACGGCGCCGTACGTGTCGGCGAACGTCGGCTCGGGCACGGTGCAGGAGACCGCGGACTGGGTGGAGTACCTGACGCGCGCGGACGACGCGCCCATGGCGCGCCTGCGCCGCGAGCACGGGCGGGACGAACCGTGGAAGGTCGCGCTCTTCGGCATCGGCAACGAGCCGTGGGGCTGCGGCGGCAACCTGCGGGCCGACCAGTTCGCCTCCCTCGCGCGGCAGCACGCGACGTACGCGCGCGACCACGGCGACAACCGCCTGGTGCGGGTGGCGGCGGGCGCGTCGGACGACGACTACGCGTGGACCGAGACGCTCATGCAGCAGGTGGCGAAGCTCGGCGACGCGGACCCGCGCGACCTGTTCCAGATGGTGTCGTTCCACTTCTACACGTTCGCCGGGACGTGGGGCGACAAGGGTGCAGCCACCGAGTTCACGCGCGACGAGTACTGGGCCACCATGCGCAAGGCGCTCGACGTGCGGCGCATCATCGCCGGCCACTCGGCGGTGATGGACGCGTACGACCCGCAGGCGAGGATCGGGCTCGCCCTCGACGAGTGGGGCACCTGGTGGAACGTGGAGCGCGGCACCAACCCCGGGTTCCTGTACCAGCAGAACGCGATGCGCGACGCCCTGGTCGCCGCGGTGCACTTCGACGCGTTCCACGACCACGCGCGTCGCCTGCGCCTGGCGAACATCGCGCAGACGGTGAACGTGCTGCAGTCGATGCTGCTCACGGACGGCGCGCGGATGATCAGGACGCCCACGTTCCACGCCTTCGCGATGAGCGCCGGGCACCACGACGCCGCGAGCCTGCCGGTGCGCGAGCGGGCGGCGCGCGCCACGCACGACGTCGACGGCACGCCCGTGGGCACGGTGTCGGCCTCGGCCTCCACGAAGGACGGCGCGGTGCTGGTGTCGTTGACGAACCTCGACCCGGACGCCTCGGCGTCGGTGCGGGTCGACCTGCGCGGGCACGCGGTGAGCGACCCGGTCGCCACGGTGCTCGCGGCCGACGACCCGGCCGCGCACAACACGTTCGACGCCCCCGACGCCGTCGCACCGCGTCCGCTCGACGGCGTCCGCCTGGACGGGGGCGTCCTCACGGTGGAGCTCCCGCCGGCGGCGTTCGCGACGGTGCGGCTCACGCTCGGGTAGGCGGGAGGGCGCCCCGTCCGCGGTCGGGTCAAGTCCGTCACATGAGACACTTCGTACCGATGGGCGGACATCGGGTGTAGACCGGGGGCATGACCAGCCCTGCGGTCGATCACCGCTCCCTCGCCGTCGCCGAGCACCCGTACTGGCGGCGCAACCTCGCCGTCGCCACCGTCGGCTCCTTCACCACGCTCGTCGCGATGACGCTGCTGGTGCCGTTCCTGCCGCAGTACGTGCGGCAGCTCGGCGTCCACGACCCGGGCGACGTCGTGCGCTGGTCGGGCGTCGCGTACGGGGCGTGCTTCCTCACCGCGGCGCTGACCGCGCCGCTGTGGGGGGCGCTCGGCGACCGGTTCGGGCGCAAGTCGATGCTGGTGCGCGCGAGCCTCGGCATGGCGGTGGCGATGACGCTGCTCGGGTTCGTGCAGAGCGTCGAGCAGCTCGTCGCGGTGCGGCTGCTGGTGGGGCTGCTCGGCGGCTACTCGTCGGGCGCCACCATCCTCGTCGCCGCGCAGACGCCCGAGCACCGCAGCGCGTGGGCGCTCGGCGTGCTCTCGTCGGGGGTGCTCGCCGGGAACGTCGTGGGCCCGCTGGTCGGCGGGTTCGTGCCTGCCTGGGTGGGGATCCGCCCGACGTTCGTCGTCTGCGGCGCGGTGATCTTCCTGGCCTTCCTCGCGACGACGTTCCTGCTGCGCGAGGCCCGCGGCGGCACGGGCGCACGGCGCTCGGCGGGCCGGGTGCCCGGTGGGGTGTGGCGGCAGGTGCGGCAGCCGGGCGCCGTCGTCGTCCTGCTCGCGACGTCGAGCCTGCTGCTCTTCTCGACGATGTCGATCGAGCCGATCGTCACCGTCTACGTGGAGGACCTCGGGCACCTGTCGCACGCGGCGGGCGTCGCGGGGGTGCTCGTCGCGCTGACCAGCATCGGGAGCATCGTCGCGGCGCCGCGCGTCGGCCGGCTGGCGGACCGCGTGGGGCACGCCCGCGTCGTCGTGGCATGCCTCGCCGCCGCCGGGGTGCTCGCGCTGGCCCAGGCGCTCGTGACGAACGTCTGGCAGCTCGGCGTCCTGCGGGTGCTGCTGGGCCTGGCCCTGGGCGGCCTGCTGCCGTCGGTCACGGCGGCGGTACGCCACCTGGCCCCGCCGGACGCCGTCGGTCGTGTGCTCGGCCTCGGCGTCTCCGCGCAGTACGTCGGCCAGGTCGCCGGGCCCGTGCTCGGCGGAGTGGTCGCCGCCCAGCACGGCCTGCGCGCCGTCTTCGTCGCCACCGCCGTCGTGCTGCTCGTCGCGGCGACGCTCAACCTCGCGGTGGTGCGGCGCGCGCAGGCGTCCGCCGAGTAGCAGGTCGAGGCCACCGCGCATCGTAGGGCCCGCGCCTGCCTTGCGCACCGCGTTGCAGGTTTCGCACGCGGCCCGTCCTGGCCGGCGAACCGTGATGGGGTCGTGCTCAGGCCCGGGAGACCGAGTCCTGGGCCGAGAAGACTCATGAGGTTCGAGGAGGAACCATGGCTTTTCGCACGAAGGCACGTCGGAATCTCGTCGCCGCAGCGGTCTCGGGAGCACTGCTGGCAACCGTGCCCATGTCAGCTTCTGCCATCACAGCGTCCACGACGGGCGCGTCTGCCTGGACGTCGAGCACGGGGAAGGCAGCGACGGTCAAGGACACCAAGGCCGACAACCGCCGCGCGGAGGCGCGCTTCCAGCGTGCCTACCTGACGAGCACGACTTACTACCTCCGCGCGACGGGCGGGTACGGCGACACCGCATCGTCCGGTACAGGGCTGGGGTACTCGATCGGAAAGATCACGCGCATGAAGGCGTGCGCGACCAACAACAACCCGCTCGACAGCACCTACTGCTCCACGTGGCAGTACTGAGGAACACGGTCGTCGGCGGAGGCGGGCGCCAGCCGGCGTAGGCCTCCGTGGGCTCTCCACGTCGCGTGCCGGGACCATCACAGGGAGCAGTGAGCGCTGGTGTCCGCAGTTCATGTCGATCGGATCAGCCATTCGTTCGGTCGAAGGTCCATTCTTCGGGATGTCAGCTTCTCGGTCGACGACGGCACCTCACTGGCGCTGATGGGACGGACGGGCTCCGGAAAGAGCATGTTGCTGTCGATCGTCGCCGGGCTCGAGCGCCCCACTCGTGGAGCGGTCAAGGTCGCGGGAACGTCGGTGTCGGCGATGAGACCCCGTCAGGCAGCGGAGTTCCGGCTGCGTGAGGTCGGCGTGGTGTTCCAGGCGGGCGAGCTGATCCCGACCCTGTCGGCGCTGGAGAACACGACCGTGCCGCTGCTCCTGGCTGGTGTCGACCGCACGGAGGCCGAGTCACGAGCCCGCGACCTTCTCGCCGGGTTGGCCGTCGCGGACCCCAGCACTCCGGCCGAGAGCCTTTCCGGTGGGGAGGTGCAGCGAGTCGCGATCGCACGTGCCCTGGTCAACGAGCCGTCGCTGGTGCTCGCCGACGAGCCGACGGCAGCGCTGGACGCGACGACTCGCGATCTGGTGTGCGACCTGCTGTTCAACCTGCCGGCCGAGCGCTCCTGCGCCTTGATCGTGATCTCGCACGACGAGGAGGTCGCCGGCAGGGCAGACCGCGTCCTCGTGCTGGAGGACGGGCGGCTGACCGCGCGCCACCGAGCGCAGCGAGGCACTTCTTGAGCCCCGCCCGCCCTCCAGCTCTCAACGCGGGCGAGATCGCCACCCCGGTCCAGCGGCTCGGCGCCGCCGTGTGCGCAGCGCTCCTGACCCTGGTCGGCTGCCTCTTCGTGGTCGTCAGCAGCTCCTACGACGCACGGCTGGATCGTGACGCCGCGCGCACGCCCGCAGAGGTGGACATCGCCAGCCCTGCCGGGGCGGATGCCGTCGCGCACTTCACCTGGCGGGACGACGCCATCGGTGTGATGGAGTCGCAGATCCTCTATTACGCGGTGCTGGACGACTCCGCGCCACCTCCGCCGGGCCTTCCCCGCTGGCCGGCTCCCGGTGAAGTGTGGGCCTCGCCCGCCTTGGAAGCGACGCCCGGAGCGGACGCCTACCTCGCTCGCTACGGGAGGCTCGCCGGGACCATCGACCCGGCGACGCTCACCGACCACGGGGAACGGATCGCCTATGTCGGAGCGGACGACCAGACTGTCGTACCGCCCGACCACTGGAATGGCGTCACCCACTTCGGGGTGCCGGTGAGCGAAGACAGTGAGGGCTACCTCGGCGCAGCCTTGTACCAAGGAACCAAGCGCAGCCTGCTGGTCGGTCTGACGGTGTTCGGCCTGGCACCAGCCGTCGTCGCCACCATCGCCCTGACGGCCCTGGGCGCCGAACCCCGGCGCCGCCTCTTGGCTCAGCTCCGCGTCATCGGTGCCACCCCTCGAGTCCTGCGCCGTACCCTGCTGCGGCCGTTCGTCACTCCGAGCATCGTGGGCGCGACAGCCGTGCTCGCCCTCGTCGTCCTGTCGACGTTCGTCACCTGGCCGGTGCCTGGGGCGCACCTTTCCCTCGACGGCGCCGACTATCAGTCCGCTCCCGACCTGATCGCGTTCGCCTTCATCACCGCTGGCGCTGCGGCGGCGACATGGGCGCACCTCCTGTGGCAGCACCGCGGCAAGACTCTGCCGCGGATCGGGCAAGGCACCCGACCCCGGCCCGTGGGACGCCGGCCCCTCTGGCTCGTCGCACTGGTGGCCGACGTGGCCGTCACCAACTGGGCCTACGCCCTGCTCTACCCGTCCGACCCCTTCCTGGCCCAGGCGAGCGTCTTGATCGGCAGCGCGCTGACCGTGGTGATCCTCGTGCCGTGCATCGGCATCCTCACCAGCCTCATCGGCCGGTGGCTCGCCGTCGGTGCCCACCGATGCGGTTCAGGGCCCGCACTCATCGGAGCACGCGAGGTTCAGCACGTGCCGCGCGCCGCCACCCGCGTGGCGTCCGTCATCGCCATGGCCATCGTCCTGGCCGCCCAGCTCCAGATCCTGGCCGCCCAACCCGGTCCTTACTACCAGGACGCCCTCCGGGCGCAGGCGATCAACCAAGGCCGCAGCGTCCTCGTCGACTTCGGCAACCAGGAGCGAGCGCTGGCCGCCGACATCACCACCAGCGACAGGCACGACCTGGCCTACATCGGCTTGCATGGAGAACCCGCGGCCACGGAGCTGATCGGCGACTGCCCAGCACTGACCCGAGTCGTCGGGTCCTGTCCCAGCCGCCCCACTCCGCTGTCCGCGTTGGCTGCGGGCACCATCCCGCAGGTGCCGCTGTGGGGCGTGGCCCCGGACGCCGTCGTCCGACAAGCCACCCCCGACGAACTACGGCAGACGACTCGTCTGGTGGCGGTGGCCGCCGACGCAGACACGATCACCCCCGACGAGCTCACCCGGCTCCTCGGCCGTCGCCTCGACCCTCCGCCGAACATCACCGTGCCCCTGGACCAGTGGGTCGTCGGCTCGTGGGTGGGCGTCGACCAAGCGCGCTGGTATCGCGTCGGGGGCATGCTCGCCCTCCTGATCACCACGACCATGAGTGGCCTCGTCGCGCTGGCCGAGCTCGAGCGCCTGGCGGGGCGTCACCGCGTCATCCGCTTCTACGGCACCCGCGTGCGGCACTTCGTCACCCTCGGGCTCACCCTCGTCGCCGTGCCGGGGGTCGCCGCCGCCGTCCTAGGCGCCGGTGCCGCGCTCGGGCTCGCCATCGCCCCGACCACCGTCCCTGGTGCCGACGCGGTCACGCCCCAAGAGAGCATCCTCGCCATGCTGCTGGCTTCCGTCGGGTACATCGTGGTGCTGGGAACCTGCGCCGGCTTCTGGATCCAGCACGGCCGACGCCACAGACCTCGCCGATAGGTCACACGAACCACGCCGAGAAAGGACCACCCTGTGCTCTCGAGCCTCTTCCTGCTGCTCCTGATCATGGCGAGCGGGGTCGCCGTGGCCGCGACGGCGGGGTTCGTCACCTCGCTGCGGCCGCGCCGCACGAAGCCCACTCACGGACACGGGGGCGCCACGGGCGCTCTCGGTGAGCTCATCGACGTCTTCCAGCCCTCACGCACCCACACCCAGGAAGAGCTCGAGTACAAGCGCCTGGAGATCAGGCAGGCGCCCGGCACCGAGCCGGGCGTGTCCCTCGACCTGGAGGCTGGGCGAGCGGTCGTCCGTCTCGACCCCCCACCGCCGTCGTCCTGCTCGCCGCGGCGACGCTGAACCTCGCGGTGGTGCGGCGCGCGCAGGCCGGCGCCGCCTGACACGTCGTCCCCCGCACCTGAGGCACGGGGGACGACGAGTCGTCGCAGGTCAGGCGTGCTTGCGGCCCGTGGCCCACGACCAGATCGCGACGACGATGATCGACCCGACGAGCGCGAAGCCCCACGTGCCGAGGTCGAAGAACTCGTCGTTCACGCTGGTGCCGAAGACGGCCGACGCGATGAACCCGCCGAGGAGCGCGCCGACGATCCCGAGGAGCAGGGTGACGATCCAGCCACCCTTCTGCGCACCCGGCACGATGGCGCGGGCGATCGCGCCCATGATCAGCCCGATGAGGATCCACCCGATGATGCTCACGTCAATCTCCTCCTCATTCGTGAAACAGCACTTCGAAGCAGACAGCACTTCGTGTCGGCCCGGACGATTCCAGGAGCGCGGACTGGTCGCATCCTGAACGCCACGTGGCAAACAGCACATTCGGGGCTGAGGGGGCATCGACCCCTCGGTCTGCGGGGTCGCAACGGTGGCGCTAGCGTCCCTGGCTGGAACCGACAGCAGCGGTGGCGGGCGCCACGGCAGAGAGGGTGGTCCATGGTCCCGAGCGTTCCGGACACGCAGACGTACGAAGGTCGACTGGCGTGGGCACACCCGTCGCGCGACCACGCCCTCGTGGCCGAGTGGGTGCTCGACGACCTGGCCCAGCTCGCCGCGCTGCGGTCGGGGCTGGCGCAGCAGATCGGCGCGACGCGAACGCCCCGGCTGGTCGACACGGCGGAGAAGATCGTCCTCATCGCGTCGGAGCTCGCGACCAACGCGCTGGACCACGGCCTGCCGCCGACCGTCGTCCGGCTCCTCGCCTCCGCGGAGAGCTGGCTGCTCGACGTCGCCGACCACGACCTGCGCTCGGCTCCGAGCGTCGACGAACGGGACCCGGGCGACGGCGGGCTCGGGCTGCAGATCGCGCAGCGCCTCTCCCTGGAGGTGGGCTGGTACGCCACCGCCGGCTCCAAGCACGTGTGGGCCACGTTCCCGCGCCGCGCTCAATGATCCGATGAATCCTTCCAACTGAGGATTGAATCGTGTAAATTCCCGTGGCATGACCACACAGGCCGCAATGACGCGGCGTACTTTTGGGAAGCTGGCCGGGATCACTGCAACAGCGCTGCTCCCGTGGGTCCAGACCACGCGTGCCGCCGCCGCCGGGCCCCCGGAGGTCCTGGAGACGGCCACCGAAGTCGTGGTGGACAACGGTCTCGTGCGCCTGACGGTGGACAAGTCCAATGGTCGGACCACTTCGCTCGTCTACGACGGCGTGAACATGGTGGGGCGCGGCAACTACGACATGAACACCGTCCGGGAGGGCGTCGGCCTGCCGCTGCCGCCCGCCGACAACCACCTGACCGTCCGGCAGGAGCAGGACTTCGTCGACATCGCCTACCACCACAGCCCGTCCGGCGACATGCCGTGCTGGCTCGTGCGGCACCACATCGTGCGCTCGGGCGAGGCGGGCATCCACCTCGCCTACAGCTACGACCACCCCGCGGCGCTGCACGGCTTCCGCACCGACCAGCACCGCTACGTCTTCTACACCGCGGGCGGCGTCTTCACGCACGCCTCGGTCCCCGACGAGGCCGACGCCACGCCCTGGCGCGAGGCCGCGGCTCGCATGCCGACCGGCGGGGAGATCTCCCGCTCCCCCATGGTCATGGACGCCACCTACGACCTGCAGGGCACCGGCTCCGCGTACGCCCGGCGCTACTACACGAAGTACGACTGGGCCGTGACGATGAAGGACCACAGCCTGCACGGGCTGTACGGCAGCGGCTACGGGATGTGGGCCGCCCTGCCCAACCTCGAGGCGTTCACGGGCGGGCCGGTGCGTCAGGACCTGATCCTGCACCAGACGGGGAGCTCGCCCGTCCTGCTCGTCGAGCCGCAGGCCACCCACTACGGTGCCCCGCCCGTGCGGGTGGCCGCCGGCCAGGCGTGGCAGAAGACCTACGGCCCGTACTTCGTGTACCTCAACAAGGGCGACGACCCGCGCGCGATGCGCCGCGACGCCGCGCGCCAGGCCCGCTTCGAGACGCACGCCGACTTCTACGACCGGCTCGCGATCGAGGGCTGGACGCCCACGGCGCAGCGTTCCCGCGTGCGGGGCACCGTGCACCTCCCCGGCGTGCCGAACGTCGCGGGCGCCGTCGTCGTGCTGTCCGACAACCGCACCCCGATGCAGGACACGGTGCTCGGCCACAACTACTGGACCGACGTCGAGGAGGGCGGCCGGTTCAGCATCGACCACGTCCGCCCGGGCACCTACCGCCTCACGGTCTACGGGCAGGGGGTCTGGGGCGAGCACGTCATCGACGACGTCGAGATCGGTGCCGGGAAGGAGGTCACCCTCGGGCGGATGCTGTGGGAGCCGACCAGCCACGGGCGCACCGTGTTCCAGGTCGGCACGCCGTCGCGCACGTCGGGCGAGTTCCGCAACGGCCGCGACTTCCGCCGGTACGGGCTGTTCCAGACCTTCCACGACGACTTCCCCGACGGCGTGACGTACACGGTCGGCTCCAGCACCGCCGCCGACTGGAACTACATCCAGTACCAGCGGTCGTACGCCGTCGAGGCGCCCGAGGGGTCGGTGCTGCCGGAGGGCGCCCACGGGATCCGGCTGTTCGACTTCGGCACCGCCTCCAGCCCGGTCGCCGAGGGGTACGAGCGGGTCGCGCAGAACACGCTCTACGCGGCGGGCGGCGGCTTCGGGCTCGACCGCGCCGTCGACGCGCGGGACCGCGGGGCCGACGGCGACCTGCAGCGGGACTTCACCGTCGGCTCGTCGTACACCTTCTCGGTGGACCTGCCCGACGGCGAGTACGAGGTCACCGTGCTGTCGGGCGACAGCATCGCGGCGAACGCGTCGCGGGTGTCGTTCGCCGGGGGCGAGTTCGTCGACCTGCGCGCGGCGAAGGGCGAGTACGCCGTCCACACCGCCGTGGTGACCGTGACCGGCGGCCGGCTCGACCTGCTCACCGGCGGGGACGGCCGCCTGAACGCGGTCGAGATCCTCGCGACGGACGCCGTCGTCCCGGTGCTGAAGAGCCTGGCCGTGGACGGCGCGGACCTGGTGCCGGGCTTCAGCACGTTCCGCTCGGACTTCGCCGTCGACCTGCCCTGGGACCAGGAGACCGTGACCGTGCGTGCCACCGCCCGCGGCGACGCTCCCGTGACCATCGGTGGCACGGTCGTGCCCGAGGCGGGTCTGGCGGTGCCCCTGGAGGCGCAGCGCACGGTGGTCGAGCTCCAGGTGGCCGGTGAGGCCGGGAAGGCGCCGACGACCTACCGCCTGCACGTCACCCGGCAGGAGCGTCCGTGGCGCATCCTGTTCGACCTCGACCGGGCGCCGGCGGCCGGCGAGACCGCGACCCTGACGATCGGCCTCGCGGCGTGGGCCATGGGGTCGGCGCTCCCGGTGCCGCCGGAGAACAGCAACCTCACCGTCACGGTGAACGGCGAGCCGTTCGTCTGGACCTTCGGCCCCGAGGACGCGAAGGGCGCGACGTACCGCAGCGGTCGCGGCGGCCGGAACTACCAGCGCGAGATCGCGTTCGACGCCGCCCTGCTGCGGCCGGCGGGCAACGAGATCACGCTGCAGATCAACGCCGGCGCCGAGCACCTGTGGAACGAGGCCGCCTACGACGCCGTCCGCCTCGAGATCGGCTGAGTCCCGCCCTCACCCGACCCCGCCGAACAGGTGGTTGTACACGTTCTGACACCTCAGAACGTGTACAAC
>NZ_JBHUWC010000087.1:0-16153 GCF_042670225.1 Isoptericola sp. NPDC057191
GCACACGGGTGCGGCGCCGCGCCCGCCGCTGCGTACACTGAGCGACGGTCGAGCACACGGCCGCACCCCCATCCGGAAGGATTCCGCGATGCCCGCTGTCGCGCCGGCCACCCTGGCCCAGACCCTCGTCGACCACGCCGAGACGGTGCGTTCCGCCTGGCTCGACGCCGCCGTCCACGAGCTGCGCGGACGCACCACCCGCGGCGAGCTCGAGCGCGAGCAGTCCGACATCTACGACGCCCTCGTCGACGGCCTGCGGGCCGGCGGCATCCAGGCGGAGGCCGAGGCCTTCGACCAGCTGCGCGGCATCCTCGCCGACGTCTCCGCCGCGCGGGCCCGGCTCGGCTTCTCGCCGCGCGAGACCGCCGTGGGCGTGTTCGCGCTGAAGGAGGGGCTCTACGCCCTGGGTGACACGCCCGGCGTGCCGACCGAGGTGGTGCCGCTCCTGCGCCTGGTGGACGAGCTGGGGCTTTTCACCTTCGAGACGTTCGCCGCCGCCCGTGAGGGCATCATCGCCGAGCAGGCCGAGCAGCTCCTCGAGCTGTCGACGCCCGTCGTCAAGCTCTGGGAGGGCATCGTGGCCGTCCCCCTCGTCGGGACGCTCGACTCGGCCCGCACCCAGGTCGTCATGGAGAAGCTGCTCAACACCCTCGTCGAGACGGGCAGCACGCAGGCCATCATCGACATCACCGGTGTGCCGGCGGTGGACACGCAGGTCGCCCAGCACCTGCTGAAGACGGTCGTCGCGGCGCGCCTCATGGGCGCCGAGTGCACGATCAGCGGCATCCGCCCCCAGATCGCCCAGACCATCGTCGCCCTCGGGATCGAGTTCGGCGACATCCGCACGCGCGCGACGCTCGCGGACGCCCTGGTCGACGCGCTGCGGGAGGGTCGCCGCTCGCCCACCGAGGTGACCGCGTGAGCGACGCCGTCCCCATCCTGAAGATCGGTTCGACGCTGCTCGTGTCGATCCAGATCGACCTCCAGGACGACACCGCGCTCCAGCTCCAGGAGGACCTGGCCGAGCGGATCACGCGCACCGGCGCGCGTGGCGTCGTCATCGACATCTCGGGCCTGGAGATCGTCGACAGCTTCATCGGGCGGATGCTCGCGTCCGTCGCCGCGATCTCCGGCGTCCTCGACGCCCAGACCGTGGTCGTGGGCATGCGGCCCGCCGTGGCGATCACCATGGTCGAGCTGGGCCTCTCGCTCGGAGGGGTGCGGACCGCGCTCGACGTGGAGCGGGGCCTCGCGATGCTCGCCCCGGCGCAGGAGTCGGCCGAGAGCATCCTGCTCGCGGCCGCCGAGCGCGAGGCGAGATGACGACGGCGCCTCCGGCCACGTCGACGGAACGTCTCCAGGTCCAGGCCGACTCGGACGTCGTCCGCGTCCGTCAGCTCGTCCGGACGGTCGCCCAGCAGGCGCGGCTCTCCCTCGTGGACCAGACCAAGCTGGTGACGGCCGCGAGCGAGCTGGCCCGCAACACCCTGGTCTACGGCGGCGGCGGCGAGGTCGAGGTCGAGCTCGTGTCCGACGGCAGGCGCTCCGGCGTGCGCGCCGTCTTCTCCGACCATGGCCCCGGGATCGCGGACCTCGACCTCGCCCTCACGGACGGGTGGACCAGCGGCGGCGGGCTCGGCCTCGGCCTGTCCGGCTCGCGACGCCTCGTGGAGCAGTTCTCGATCGACACCGCACCGGGCGCAGGGACCCGGGTCGAGATCGCGACCTGGTCGCGATGACCTCCTCGTCGGGCCCGCCCGCGCCCGACGCCGCGGTCGCTCTCGACGCCGGCGTCTGGCACACCGTCGACCACCCGTCCGCGGTCGGTGCGGTGCGCCGGGCCGCGACGACGGCGGCCGCGAGCCTCGGGCTGGGCGAGGTGCGCTCTGCCGAGGCGGGCCTGGTGGTGTCCGAGCTGGCGTCCAACCAGTCCCGGCACGCCCGCTCCGGCTCCGTGCTGCTGCGCGTCCGCCGCTGGGACGGGCACGCCGCGCTCGAGATCCTCGCCGTCGACTCCGGTCCCGGCATGCGCGACCTCACCGCCGCGATGCGCGACGGCGTGTCCTCGCGGGGCACGCTCGGCATCGGGCTCGGCACCCTGCCGCGCCTCACGTCGACGTGGGACGCCTGGTCCGCGCCCGGGCAGGGCACGGTGGTGGCCGCCACCCTGGCGTCGCCGGGCGCCGAACCGGACCCCCGCGCCGGGGCCGGGCTGACACGACCCATGACGGGGCAGGTCGTCTGCGGGGACGCGTTCGCCCTGCGGGAGGACGACGGCACGACGACGGTCCTCGTCGCCGACGGCCTCGGCCACGGCCCCCTGGCCGCCGCGGCGTCCCGGGCGGCCGTCCGCGCGTTCCTCGACGCGCCGCCCGCCGCCCCCGCCGTGCTGCTCGAACGGGTGCACGGCGCGCTCGGCGGCACCCGCGGCGCCGCCGTCTCCGTCTCCCGCGCGGAGCAGGGGACGCTGCGGCACGTCGGGCTCGGCAACATCGCCGGCACCGTCCAGGGCAGCGGCAAGACCCGCAGCCTCATGAGCCAGCCCGGCATCGCCGGCACGCACGCCCGCGCCGTCCGCGAGGTCACCGTGCCGCTCGACGCCGGCGACCTGCTGGTCCTGCACTCCGACGGCCTGACGGACCGCGGGAGCGTCCGCGACTACCCCGGTCTCGCCGCACGCCACCCCCTGGTCGTCGCCGGCGTGCTGATGCGTGACCTCGCCGTGCGGCGGGACGACGCGTGCGTCGTCGTCCTCCCGGTAGGAGGAACCTCATGAGCGCACCCGGAACCTCGCTCCTGACCACCCGGCTCGAGGGCGACACCGACCTGCTCGCCGTACGGCGCGCCGGCCGGGAGATCGCGCGCGGGCTCGGGCTGGACGTCCACACCCAGGTCCGGTTCGCGACGGCGCTCTCCGAGGTCGGTCGTGCCGCCGTCGCCCTCGGGCCGGCGGACGTCGTCATCCGCCTCGAACGAGGCCCCCGGCCCGTCCTGTTCGCCGACCTGACCTCGGCCGCCGCCCTGCCCGCGACGGGCAGCGCGGCGGACGGCGGCGTCCCGGCGGCACGACGACTCGTCGACGAGGTCGTCCTCGACGCCGACGGGCGCCACGCCGGCCTCGTCGTCGAGCTCCCCCTCACGGCCCGCACCGACGCCGCGACCACCGAGACGCTGCGCCGCCGCATCACGGCCGGCTACGGCGCCGACGCGCTCGACGAGCTGCGGGTGCAGAACGCGGAGCTCCTGCGCACGCACGACGAGCTGATGGCCCAGCAGGAGGACCTGCGCCGGCTCAACGCGGAGCTGGAGGAGACCAACCGCGGCGTGCTCGCGATGTACCACCAGCTCTCCGCGGAGCTGGAGGAGACCAACACCGGGGTCGTCGCCCTGTACGCCGAGCTCGACGAACGCAGCCGCGAGCTGGCGGCCGCGAACGAGGCGAAGTCCCGCTTCCTGCGCAACGTCAGCCACGAGCTGCGGAGCCCGGTGAACTCCATCATCGGGCTGTCCTCCCTGCTGCAGGCCTCGACGCTGTCCCGGGACCAGGCCGAGCAGGTGGAGTTCGTGCGCGACAGCGCCGCCACCCTCCTCGCCCTGGTCGACGAGCTGCTCGACCTTGCACGGGCGGAGGCCGGCCACCAGGACGTGGACCCCGCCCCGATCGACGTGCAGGAGCTGCTCGACGAGCTGCGCGGCACCACGCTCCCCCTGGTGCGCGAGGGGGTCGAGCTCGTCGTCGAGGGCACGCCGGGCCTGGCGCTCGTGAGCGACCGGCGCCTCGTGGCCCGCGTGCTGCGGAACCTCCTGACCAACGCCGTGAAGTTCACCGAGCGGGGCGCCGTGCGGCTCGACGCCCGCGCCGAGGGCGACACCGTCCGGTTCGTCGTGGAGGACACCGGCCTCGGGATCGGCCCCGAGCACCTGGAGTCCGTCTTCGAGGAGTTCGTCCAGGTGCCGAACCGCCTCCAGCCCACCGTCCGCGGCACGGGCCTGGGACTGCCGTACGCCCGCCGCACCTCCGAGGCCCTCGGCGGGTCCCTCACCGCGAGCTCCGTGCCCGACCTCGGCAGCACGTTCACCGTCGTCCTGCCCGCCGCGCCGAGCGGCGCACCCGAGCCGCCGCCCGCCCCGCCCGCACGACCCCAGCGCCCCGGCACGGGCACCGGCCTCGGCCACGTGCTCGTCGTCGACGACGACCGCGCCTACGGAGCCTTCGTCGCCGGCCTCCTGCGCGAGGACGCCGAGCGGGTCAGCGTGGCCCACGACGGCGGCCACGCTCTCGCGCTGCTGCGCGACGCCCCCGCCGACGCGGCGGTGGTGGACGTGCGCATGCCGGGCCTCGACGGCGTGACCCTGCTCGCCCGCCTGCGGGCCGAGCACCCGCACCTGGCGGTCGCGCTCATGTCGAGCGGGGCCAGCCCCGAGCAGCCCGGACCCGAGCCCCCGGCCACCTTCCTGCCGAAGGCGACGCTCGACCGGGACGCGCTCGTGCAGGCGCTCCGCGACCAGGTCGGGGAGGCACGATGACGCACGACGACCGCACCGTCCTCGTCGTGGACGACACGCGCGCGCACCGCTACGTCATGGCCGCCTGGCTCCGCGGCGCGGGATTCGGCGTCGTGGAGGCGGGCACCGGCGCCGACGCGCTGGACCTCGTCAGCCCCTCCACCGACGCCGTCGTCCTCGACGTGAACCTGCCCGACCTCACCGGGTCGGAGGTCTGCCGCCGCATCAAGGCGGACGACCGCACGGCCCACGTGCCCGTGCTGCACGTGTCCGCCACGTCCATCGACGCCGCGGCCCGCACCGCCGGCCTCGAAGGGGGCGCCGACGCCTACCTCCCCGAGCCGCTCGACCGTGACGAGTTCCTCGCCACCGTGGGCGCCCTGTGCCGCGCACGCGACGCCCAGCGCGGCGCGGGCCGGACCGCCCGCCGCTTCGAGGCGCTCGCCGACGCGCTCGCCCCCCTGCACCAGGCGCAGACGCAGGACCTGCTGGCCGACCTGGTCGCCCAGGGCGCGTGCACGGTGCTCGGACGCCCCGCGGTCGCGATGGTGGTCGTCGACCCGCAGACCGTCGTCCGCTCGGTGTGCGCGGCACCCGACGCCCCGCTGGTGCGCGGCCGCGGCACCGTCCCGGTCCTGCCGCCCGGCCCGGTCTCGTCGGCCACCTTCGGTCCCGACGAGGTGCCCGAGCACTGGGTCCCCCTCCTCGCGCAGGCGGGGGTGCAGCGCGCCTCCTGGTGGACGGTCTGGCTCCGCGACGCCGAGGGGTCGCTCGTGGGCGGCCTGGCGCTCCAGGTCGACGGCGCCGAGAGCGTCCCGACGACGGAGGAGCGCGAGGTCGCCGAACGCTTCACCGAGGCCATCACCGTCGCCCTCGCCAACCTGCGGACCTTCTCCGAGGAGCACCGCATCGCGATGGCGCTGCAGCGCCGGCTCCTGCCGTCAGGCCTCACGGTGCGCGGCGGGCTGGAGATCGCCGCACGGTACGACGCCTCGGACGCTCGCCTCGACGTCGGCGGCGACTTCTACGACGCGTTCGACCTGCCCGACGGCCGCGTCGCCGTCGTGATCGGGGACGTCCAGGGCCACTCGCTGCGCGCGGCCACCGTCATGGCCGAGGTCCGCCTCACCCTCCGCGCCTACCTGCGCGAGGGGCACGACGCCGCGCGCGCCCTCGACCTGACCAACGGCTCCCTGCAGCTGGACCACCCCGAGCTCGCGACGGTCTGCGTCTGCCTCATCGACCCCGCCGACGGCTCGGTCGAGATGACGGACGCCGGCCACCTGCCGCCCCTCGTGGTCCGCGCCGACGGGACGGTGGTCGCGCAGAAGTCGCCCGCCCGCCTGCTCGGGCTGACGAGCCCCGACGCGCGACCCGCCCGGCACGACCGGCTCGGCCCCGGCGACCTCCTCGTGCTCGTCACCGACGGGCTCGTCGAGCGCCGCGACCGTGCCCTGCGCGTCGGCATGCGCGAGCTCGTCGACACGGCCGCCACGCTCGCCGCGCTCGACCCCGCCGAGGCGTGCGGCCGCCTGGTGGACGCCTTCGACGACGCCGGACGCGAGGACGACGTGGCCGTGGTCGTCGTGCGCCTCGGCACCCCGTCCCCCACGGCGCCGGGCGCCTGACGCCTGCCGCCTGCCGCCTGACGACACCCCCACCCGTCCGCCGACGCGGGCGGGCTCTAGGATCGAGGGCCATGGCAGCGCTCGACCCGAAGGCGATCCTCGCCGGGCGGCCGCCCGGTCGCCCGCCCGTGGGCGCCATCGTCGTGATCGCGGTGTCGTCCCTGTGCCTCGTCGTCGCGCTCGCCGTGACGGCCTCCGAGGGGCCCACCTTCGTCCAGGGCCTGCTGCTCGCCCTGCTGCCCCTGCCGCTCCTGCTCGCCGGCGTGCTGTCCCTCGACCGGCTGGAGCCCGAGCCGCCCGACGCGCTCGTCCTGTCCTTCCTGTGGGGCGCGGGCGTCGCGGTGCTGCTCGCGATGGTCCTCAACACGGCCGGGCTCACGCTGCTGTGGGCGCCGCTGCTCGGGCCCGAGGAGGGGCTCGTCGTGACGGCGGTGCTCGGCGCGCCGCTCGTCGAGGAGACCCTCAAGGGCCTGGTGCTGGTGGGGATGCTCTGGTTCCGGCGGCACGAGATCGACGGGCCGACCGACGGGATCATCTACGGCTCGATGGTGGGCCTCGGCTTCGCCACGGTCGAGAACATCCACTACTACACCGTCGCCGGACCGGACGCGCTGGCCGCCACGTTCGTCGTCCGCGGCATCGCGACCCCCCTGGTGCACCCGCTGTGCACCTCGCTCACGGGGGTCGGCGTGGCGACGGCCGCGCTCGCCGCCCCCGGCCTGCGGCGGGTGGTCCCGGTCCTGCTCGGCCTGCTCGGCGCGGTCGCGTACCACGCCCTGTGGAACGGTGCCGCGGCGCTCGGCACCGACGCCGTCGTCGGCGCGTACGGCCTGGGCCTCGCCGTCCTGGTCGGTCTCCTCGCCGTGGTGCGCGTCGACCGCGCCCGCACCGTCGCGACGATCGGCCGGTACCTGCCGCCGTACCGCGCGGCGGGCGTCGTCACCGGCGCCGACCTCGCCATGCTCGCGTCCCTGCCCGCACGCAGGGCGGCCCGCGCGCAGGTGCGCGCCGCGGGCGGGCCGGGGCCGGCCCGCGCCCTGCGCGACTACCAGCAGGCGGCGACCGAGCTCGCCATGCTGCACCGCAGGCTCGAACGCGGGCTGATCGACCGGCCCGCGTTCGAGCTCCGCCGTGACCCCCTGCTCGTGCTGATGCACGCCGCGCGGGCCGCCGTCACGCCGTTCTGGCGGCCCGCGGCTCCACCGCCCGCAGGCCCAGCATGATCACGCCGCCCACGGTGAGGTGCTCCAGCTGGAGCAGCACCACCGCGCCGGGGTTCGCCGCCCCCAGCGGCCCCAGCAGCGAGACCAGCAGGACCGCGCCGCTGAGCACCAGCCAGGTCGTGCGGCCTCCGCCCGGGCGCCGCAGCAGGAGCGCCCGGACACCCCACCCGCCGAGCGCCGCCGTGAGGCTCACGGCGATGACCATGGAGACGGTCACCTCCAGGGTGCCCGCACCGGCCCGCACCTGCGGGTCGACGCCGGCGAGCGTCCCGGCGAGGTAGACCACCGCCCCGGTCAGCACGGCACCGACCACCACGGCCCGCGGGCGGTTCCACCACGCGCGGTCGCGCCACGTGCGCCCGGCAGGCCGGCCGCGACCGCCCTGCGCCGTCCGGCCCCTGCTCGTACCGTCGGTCGTTCCCGTCGTCGCGTCCATGTCGTCCCCTCCTCGGCGCCGGCACCCTGCCGACACGACGACGCTCCCGCCCGGACCGCCCGCCGCGCGCCCTGCCGGGGTCGGTCGTCGTCGCGCCGTCGGGCGGGAGCACCCCCGACTTTGGTCGGTGTCGGCCCGGGCGCCGACCGCCGTAGCGTCCCGGTCATGAGCAGCACCGGCACCACCCCGAGCCCGACCCTGGCGCGCCCCGGCCCCATGGCGGCGTACGCCCCGTGCCCGCCGCCCGCTCAGGGGCCGCCTCCCGCGCCGCGCGGCATCCTCGTCGCGGCGTGGGCGCTGGTCGCCGCACTGACGGCCGCCACCACCGCGGCCGTCGCGGGCGCCCCGCCGGTCCGCGGTACCGGGACCCTGACGGTCCTGGTGCCGGCGGGGGTGGACGTCGTCGTGGGTGTCGTGGCGGTCGCGCTGGTCCCTCTGCTCTTCACCCGGCGCAGCGTGGTCGCCGCCTTCGCGCTCGCCGCGCTCGCCGCGGTCTCGGGGGCCGCGACCCCGGCCGCGACGGTCGGCACGCTGCAGGTGGCGCGCTGGTACCCGGTCCGCACGGCGGCCTGGGTGGCGGGCGCGGGGTTCCTGGGGCACGCCGTGCAGGCGCTGTGGCGTCCGGTGAGCCTGCCGCTGGGCTGGTGGCTGCTGTGCGACGCCGCCGTGCACGCGGCGCTCCTCGGCTGGGGCGCGTACGGCCGCGAGCGCGCGCTCGTCCTGTGGTCCTTGCGCGATCGTGCGCGCCGCGCGGAGGCCGAGGCGGAGCAGCACGTCGCCGAGGCGCGGACCGCCGAGCGCACCCGGATCGCCCGCGAGATGCACGACACCCTCGCGCACCGCCTGTCGCTCCTGGCAGCCACGGCGGGCGCCCTGGAGTACCGGCCCGACGCGGACCCGGCGCAGCTCGCGGCCGCCGCCGGCCGGGTGCGTGCCGGCGTGAGCGACGCCCTGGAGGACCTGCGTCAGGTGATCCGCCTGCTGCGCGCCGGCCCGGACGACCTCGGCCCGGTGCCGCGCCTGGACGACGTGCGCCGGCTGGTGGACGACTCCCGGGCCGCCGGGACCTCCGTGGCCTACGAGCGCACGGGCGGGTCGTCCCCCGACGCCGTCCCGCCCGCCGCGGTCGCGACGGCGGTGTTCCGGGTGGTCCAGGAGGGGCTCACGAACGCGCGCCGGCACGCGCCCGGCGCTGCCGTGCGGGTGACGGTCGCGTGCGGGCCGGGCGAGGTCCGGGTCCGGGTGGCGGACGACGGCGCCGCGGCGGGCGCCGCGTCTCCGGCGGGCACCGGCACGGGCACGGGCCTGGTCGGCCTGCGCGAGCGCGCCACGCTGCTGGGCGGCACGCTCGACGCCGGGCCGCACGACGTGCACGACGGAGCGGGCGGCTTCGTGGTCGAGGCGTGGCTACCGTGGGACGTGTGACGACGACGCCGGAGCCCGGCCCCGCGACCCCGCCCGACGCCCCGCACCCCGCGCCCGTCCGGCTCGTCCTGGTGGACGACGACGCGCTGGTGCGGGCGGGCCTGCGGCTCATGCTCGACGGCGCGCACGGGGTGCGGGTCGTGGCGGAGGCGGCGGACGGGGCGGAGGTTCCCGGTGTCCTGGACGCGCACCCCGCCGACGTCGTGCTGATGGACCTGCGCATGCCCGGCGTGGACGGCATCACCGCCACGCGGCGCGTGCGGGCGCGCCCGTCCCCGCCGGCCGTGGTCGTGCTGACGACGTTCGACACGGCGGAGGAGGTCGGCGGGGCGCTGCGTGCGGGCGCCGTGGGCTACCTGCTCAAGGACATGCCGCCGGCCCGCATCGCCGCCGCAGTGCACGCGGCGGCCGCGGGCGAGCCCGTCCTCGCGCCGGACGTGGCGCGTCGGCTCATGGCGGCGGTCGCCGGGTCGGACGGTGCCCGCGACCAGGCTCGGGCCGCGCTGGACGCCCTCACGGCGCGCGAGCGCGACGTCGCCGTCGAGCTCGGCCGCGGGGCGTCGAACGCCGACATCGCCGGCCGCCTCTACCTCAGCGTGCCGACCGTGAAGGCGCACGTGTCGAGCGTGCTCGACAAGCTCGGGCTGGAGAACCGCACCCAGGTCGCGCTGCTGGTGCACGACGCCGGGGAGGCGTGAAGCCCCCCACAGGGAACCCTCCGGCTCGCTGGCGCGCTCGTCAGCCGTCGCGTCCCGTCCCGCTCGTCACCGCGGTCGTCCGCGCAGCCGGGTCGGCCGCGAGCCCGAGGAACTCCGCCACCCGGTCGCTGGCCGGTGCGCGCAGCAGCACGTCGGGGGCGTCGACCTGGAGCAGCCGCCCGGCGTCCATGACCGCGACCCGGTCGGCGACGGTGAACGCCTCGTCGTGGTCGTGCGTGACGAACACGGCGGTGGTGCCGGTGGCCCGCAGGGTGTCGCGGACGTCGACGGCGAGGCGTTCGCGCAACCGCCGGTCGAGGGCGGACAACGGCTCGTCGAGCAGCAGCAGCCGCGGGCGGGGGGCGAGGGAGCGGGCCAGCGCGACCCGCTGCTTCTCCCCGCCGGAGAGGGTCGCGACGGACCGCTGCTGGTAGCCGTCCAGCCCGACCTCCGCGAGGAGCGCGGCGACCCGCTCGGCCCGCTCGGCGCGGGGCACGCCCTGCGTCTCGAGCCCGTAGGCCACGTTGCGCGCCACGTCCCGGTGCGGGAACAGCTGGCCGTCCTGGAAGAGCAGTCCGAAGCCGCGCCGGTGCACGGGCACGCCCGCGAGGTCCACGCCGTCGAACGCGACGGAGCCGCCCGCCAGCGGCTCCAGGCCCGCGACCGCGCGCAGCAGCGACGACTTGCCGCAGCCGCTCGGCCCGAGCAGGGCCACGATCTCGCCGGCGGCGACGTCGAGGGACACCCCGTCGACGGCGACCGCCCCTGGCCGGCGGCGCGTGCCGCCGTACCGGACGACGGCGTCGCGGACGGCGAGCCCGGTCGTCTCGCGGGCCTGCTCCATCAGAACTCCCCTCCCGGCCGGTCGCCCCGCAGGCGCTCGGCCACCATCATGACGGTCGCGGTGAGGACGGCCAGCACCACGGACGCCGCGAGCGCCATCCCGTAGTTCTCGGCCCCGGGCCGGCCGATCAGGCGGAAGATCACGACGGGCAGCGTCGCCGTCTCGGGGCGGGCGAGGAACGACGTCGCGCCGAACTCCCCCAGCGAGACGGCGAACGCGAACCCGATCGCGAGGCCGAGCGAGCGTGCGCCCAGCGGGCCGTCGACGGACCGCAGCACGCGTCCGGGCGCCGCCCCCAGGGTGGCGGCCGCCTCGCGCAGGCGCGGGTCGATGGCGCGCAGCACCGGCAGCATCGTGCGCACGACCAGCGGGATCGCGACGACGGCCTGCGCGATCGGCACGAGCGCGCCGGACGTGCGCAGGTCGACGTCGAGCCCCAGCGGCCGGTCCAGCGTGATGAGGAAGCCGAACCCGACGGTGACCGCGGAGACGCCGAGCGGCAGCATGAACGCGGCGTCGAGCACGCCGACGGCGCGCCGCAGGCCGGCCCGTCGCGGGCGGCGTGACACGACGAGGGCCACGAGCCCGCCCACGACGACGGCGATCGCCGCGGCCCAGGCGGCCGTGCGCAGCGAGTTGCCGAGCGCCTCCCACACCGTGACCGTCAGGGCGTTGCGGCCGCCGGTGGTGCCCAGGGCCGCGTAGTTCGCGAGGCTCCAGGCCCCGTCGCCGGTGCGCAGGGAGCGGGTGACGAGGCCGGCCATCGGGAGCACGAGCAGCCCTGCCACCACGACGAGGGTGACGAGCGCGGGCAGCAGGTCGGCGCCCGCGCGCAGCCGCAGCCGGTGCGCGGAGACGCGGTCGCTGGTGAGGTGCAGCGCGCGTTCCCGGCGCGCCCGGGCGCGGGAGCTGACCAGCAGGGCGCCGGCGACCACGACGAGCTGCAGCACCGACAGCACCGCCGCGGAGCGCAGGTCGAGGAACTGGGTGGTGCGGATCCAGATCTCCGTCTCGATCGTGCCGTACCGCAGCCCGCCGAGGACGAGGACGACGCCGAACGCCGTCGCGCAGAACAGGAACACCACCGCGGCGGCCGATGCGATCGCGGGGCCGAGGGCGGGCAGGGTCACGGTGCGGAAGGCCCGCCAGGGCGTGGCGCCGAGAGCGCGGGCCGCCTGCTCGGCGCGCGGGTCGAGGCGCTCCCACATCCCGCCGACCGTCCGCACGACGACCGCGTAGTTGAAGAAGACGAGCGCCAGGACGATGCCGGCGAAGCTCTCCTCCAGCCCGGCCCACCCGAGCACGCCGCCGGGTGCGAACAGCGCGCGGAACGCGACGCCCACGACCACGCTGGGCAGCACGAACGGGACCGTCACCAGGCCGCGCACGAGCGTGCGCCCCGGGAACCGGCAGCGGTACAGCACGTAGGCGCCGGGCAGGCCGAGCAGCACCGACAGGAGCGTGCCGGTGACGGCCTGCGCCAGCGTCTGACCGACGATGCGCCAGGTGCGCGGCTGCGACAGCACGTCGGCGAAGCCGGACAGGTCGAGCACCCGGCCCGCCGGGGTGTCGGTGAAGAACCCCTGCAGGACGAGCGACACCACCGGCCACGCGAAGAAGACGGCGAGGAACCCCAGCGGCAGGACGACGGCGGCGCCCCACCCGAGCCAGGCGCCCCACCGGCTCGCGCGGACGCCGCGCGTCAGCCGACGACCGTCGCCGTCCACTGCTCGATCCACTCGTCACGGTGCGCGGCGACGTCGGCCGGCGCCACCTCGAACGGCTTGTCGGCCAGGGGCGCGAACCGCTGCCAGTCGGCGGGCAGCGGCACGTCCGGGTCCGCCGGGTACATGTACATCTGGCCGGGGACGTCGGCCTGGAACGTGCCCGTGGTCAGGAAGTCGACCAGCTTCTTCGCGCCCTCCGGGTTCGCCGCGCCCGTGAGCACGCCCGCGTACTCGACCTGGCGGAAGCAGGTGTCGAGCATCGCGCTCGTCGTGGAGGACGTGCCGTCGTCGCTCACGGTGAACGCCGGCGAGGTGGCGTACGACAGCGCGATCGGCCGCGTGCCGCCCTCGCCCGCGCCGGAGAAGTCCACGTAGTACGCGTCCTCCCAGCTCTCCGCGACCTTGACGCCGTTGTCGCGCAGGCCGGCCCAGTAGTCCTGCCAGCCGTCGGTGCCGAAGGCCCCGATCGTCGCGAGCAGGAACGCGAGCCCGGGCGACGACGTCGCGGGGTTGGTGACGACCGTGAGGTCCCGGTACTCCGGCTCCGTGAGGTCCTCGAGCGTGGCGGGCGGCGTGACGTCGTGGTCCTTGAACCAGCCGTCGTCGAGGTTCAGGCACACGTCGCCGACGTCCACGGGGGTGAGCGTGCCTGCGAGGTCGTCCGGGGCGTAGGCGGCCACCTGCGGGTCGAGGTCGGTCGGCTGGTACCGCTCGAAGACCCCGGCGTCGACGGCGCGCGTCGCGTACGTGTTGTCCACGCCGAAGACGGCGTCGCCCAGCGGAGCGTCCTTGGTGAGCACGAGCTGGTTGACGAGGGTGCCCGCGTCTCCGGGCGCGACCTGCTTGACGGTGAGGCCGGACTTCTTCTCGAACGCGGCCAGGACGTCGTCCGACACGGCGAACGAGTCGTGCGTCACGAGCGTCACCGTGCCGGGGTCGCCCGCCGCGTCGCCGCCGCTGCTGCCGGTGCCGGTGGCCCCGTCGGCGCCGCAGGCCGCGAGCAGCGGCAGCAGCGCGAGCGCGGCGAGGGCCGCGGTCGTCCGCGTGGTCCTGTGGGTCATGCTGTCCTCCTCAGCGTGCGAGAAGGGGGTCCTGCGGGCGTCCGGCACCGTCGTGGTGCGGCCTCCCGCAGGGAACGAGATTCCCGACTTCCTCCACCGGTGCTAACCGGATCAGGTTCGAGGGTCTGCGGCGTTCCGCACTCTCAGCGCCGGTGGCGCTCCCCTGTCGTATCAGCACGAGCCTACACACCGGTGCCGCGCTACCGTGGTCCTGTCCGCGCCCCAGGGTGTGACATGCCTGACGTGCCACGACGCCCTCGCCGGGCCGTGGACGCCGCACGACCACCCTCCGGCCATGCCGGGGACGACCGAGGGAGAGCACGTGAAGGACACCGAGCAGCCGCTGGGCGTGAAGGTCGGCACGGTGGTGCTGACGATCGGCGCCGGATGGGTCGCGCAGAAGCTGATCGGGGTGGTCTGGGAGCGGACGACGGGCAGCGTCGCTCCCACGAACATCGACGACGACGAGATCTCCGTGATCCAGGCCGTCACGTTCGCCGCCGTCTCAGGTGGCGTCGCGGTGCTGGCGAAGCGGCTCGCGCGCAAGGGCGCGGTCCGCGCGGCCGCCCGCTTCGGTCGCTGACGCCGCGCTCAGCGGCTCGCGCGCGGCCGCCGGCGGGCGAGCTGCGCGTCGTGGCCGTGGGGCCGCTCCACCGGTCGCACTGCGGCGAGGGCGTGGCTCAGCCGGTCCGCCGCGTCCTGGGCGGGCGGGGCGGACCGGAGCACCTCGGCGGCGGTGAGCGCGGAGTCGCGGTCGCTGACGGGCCGCGTGAGCTCCTTCATCACCTGCTCCCCCGCCGACTGGGCGGAGACGCCCACCTGGGCACCGACGTCCCCGAGCACCTCGGTGGCCACCGACTCGTCGACGCCGCAGACCGCCATGATCGCGCCCTTGGCCTGCTCGGAGGCCGCGGCGGCGACGAAGGCGCGCGAGACGGCGCGGTGCGCCTCGCGCTCGAGCGCGTCCCGCACCACGGGGCTGGTGTCGATGACGTACCCGACCAGCTGCGACGACGCGCCGTCGGGCCCGTGCCGCGCCTGCCCGGTGACGACGACCGAGTGGGTGCGCCCGTGGTCGTCGACCACGCGGTGGCCGCCTGCAAAGGGCCGGCCGGTGCCGAGCGCCACCGCCGCCGTGCGGGACAGCCGCTCACGGTCGTCGGGGTGCAGGTGCGCGCGGAGCACCTCGGGCCCGGGCTCGATCCTGCCGGGCTCCCGCCCGAAGATGCGGTAGACCTCGTCCGACCACCACCACGCCCCCGTGGCGACCTCGACGCGGTACTGGCCCACGAGCAGCTGGCTGCCCGCGCCGAGCAGCTCCGCGAGGGCGACGAGCTCGCGGCGCGGGGGATCGTGCGGCGTGCTGGGCAACGACATGGCTCACCTCCCAGTGCCGTGCAGCTGGGTCCGGCGCGCAGTTCTCCTGGCCTCACCACGGTACCGGGACGGGGCGACGGCGCCACCGCACGCGACGACGCCCCTGCGGCCGGCGCCCCCGGAGGTCGGGGCGGCGGCCGCAGGGGCGCGGGTCGGCAGGACGTCAGACGGCGGGCGTGGGGGCGGCTGCCTGCGTGACGGTCACGTCGCCCTCCGCGGCCTCCTCGGCCAGCGCCTTGCGGTGCTGACGGAACGAGTACACGACGGCCGCGGCCCAGCCGGCGGCGATGATCCCCAGGACCAGCGAGCGCACGCCGGCGTCCACCGGGAAGGAGTCGAGGCTCAGCAGGGTGCGCACGTTGGTGAGCACGATGATGCCGCCGACCGCGGAGCCGAGGACGCGCGGCGGCACGAGCCGGACGAGCCACGCGGCGATCGGGGCCGCGATGAGGCCGCCGACCAGCAGCGCGAGCGCCCAGGACGGGTCGATCCCCGCCGTGCCGAGGCCGAACAGGAAGCCGAGGCTCGCGGCGACGGCCACGAAGAACTCGCTGGTGTCGATCGAGCCGATGACCTTGCGCGGCTCCATCCGGCCGCTGGCGAGGATGGCGGGCGTGCCGACCGGGCCCCAGCCGCCGCCGCCCGTGGCGTCCATGAAGCCGGCCACGAGGCCCAGCGGGGTGAGGAACCGCTTGCGCAGCGGCTGGCCGAGGCGGTCCGTGCGCAGGCCGCGCAGCGTGAACCGCAGCAGCACGTACAGGCCGAGCCCGAGCAGCAGGAGGGACATCAGCGGCTTGGCGATCTCGGTCGAGAGCCAGGAGAGGAAGGTCGCGCCCGCGAAGGCGCCGACCGCACCCGGGATGCCGATCTTCAGGACGACCTTCCAGTCCACGTTGCCGAAGCGCCAGTGGGAGGCGCCGGACGCGAGCGTCGTGCCGACCTCCGCGAGGTGGACGGTCGCGGACGCAGCCGCCGGGTTGGTGCCGATGGCGAGCAGCAGCGTCGTCGAGGTCACGCCGTAGGCCATGCCCAGGCTGCCGTCGACGAGCTGTGCGCCGAGGCCCACGAGAGCGAGCAGGACGAGAGTCCGCACGGGTGTTCCCTCCGTCGAGGCGGCAGTGGTTCTGCCGCGACAGACAGAACTTACCCGATCGGTCCTATCGGATTCAACGGTATCGGTGGACGAGTTGCAGACGGACGCGCCCTCGACCGCGGCGGCGGTCGAGGG
>NZ_JBHUWC010000088.1:0-16149 GCF_042670225.1 Isoptericola sp. NPDC057191
CCTCCACCGCCCGCAGCCGACAGCTCGACACGAGCCCCTCGGGGCCAAGACCGACCCCGAGCTTCTCGTGCTTGCCCTGACGCACCGCTCGTTCGCGCACGAGGCCGGGGGCATCCCGACCAACGAGCGGCTCGAGTTCCTGGGCGACACCGTCCTGGGCCTGGTCGTCACGGAGGCGCTGTACCGGCGCCACCCGGACCACTCCGAGGGTGAGCTCGCCAAGATGCGCGCGGCCACGGTGTCGCAGCGCGCGCTCGCCGCCGTCGCGCGCCGCCTCGACCTCGGCAGCTACGTGCTGCTCGGCAAGGGCGAGATCCGCACGCGAGGCTTCGACAAGGACTCCATCCTGTCGGACACCGTCGAGTCGCTGATCGGCGCGACCTACCTGTCGCACGGCCTGGAGCCGGCGCGCGAGCTGGTGCACCGGCTCGTCGACAGCACCCTCGCGGCGGCCGCCGACCTCGGCGCCGGGCTCGACTGGAAGACGTCGCTGCAGGAGGCGGCTGCGGAGCGCGGCTTCGGCGCCCCGGTGTACGAGGTGCGGGGCGACGGCCCGGAGCACGCCCGTGTCTTCCACGCGCAGGTGGCCGCCGGCCCCGTGCTCGGCCTCGGCACCGGCACCGCGAAGAAGCACGCCGAGCAGGCGGCCGCGGAGGAGGCGTACCACGCCCTCCAGGCGCTCCCGCTCCCCGGGAGCCCCTCCACGGCCGACGCCGCCGGTGCCTGAGCTCCCCGAGGTCGAGACCGTCCGGGACGGCCTCGACCGCCTGGTGGTGGGCGCCGTCGTGCGCGACGCCGAGGTGTTCCGCGACTACTCCGTGCGCCGCCACGACGGCGGCCCCGTCTCCTTCGTGGACCAGGTGCGCGGCCGGCGTCTGGACGCCGCCGTCCGCCGGGGCAAGTTCCTCTGGCTGCCGCTCGGCGGCACGACGGCGGCCTCTCCCGACGGGTCTGCGCTCCTGGCGCACCTCGGCATGTCCGGCCAGCTCCTCGTGCGCGACCCGGAGGTGGCGGGGGACTGGGCGCACCCGCACCTGCGTGTCCGCCTGCACCTGGACGACGCGCCGAGCGGTGCCGAGCTCCTCGACTTCGTCGACCAGCGCACGTTCGGCCACCTGTCGGTGGTGGACCTGGAACCGACACCCGACGGTGCGCCGGGCGGCCTCGGCAGCGACCTCCCGGCCGTCCCGGAGCCGGTCGCGCACATCGGCCGCGACCCCCTGGACCCGGCCTTCGACGTGGACGCGGTCGTGGCCGCGGTGCGCCGCCGGCGCACCGGGATCAAGCGCGCGCTGCTCGACCAGACCCTGCTGTCCGGCGTCGGCAACATCTACGCGGACGAGGCGCTGTGGCGCGCACGGCTGCACTTCGCCCGCGCCACCGACCGGCTGCGGCCGGCGGAGGTACGCCGGGCCCTCGACGCCGCCACGGAGGTCATGACGGAGTCCCTCGCGCAGGGCGGCACCAGCTTCGACGCGCTGTACGTCAACGTCAACGGCGAGTCCGGGTACTTCGCGCGGGGCCTCGCGGCCTACGGGCGCGCGGGCGAGCCGTGCCCGCGCTGCGGGACGCCGATCCGGCGCGACGCGTTCATGAACCGCTCGTCGTACACCTGCCCGGTCTGCCAGCCGCGCCCGCGCAGCGGCCGCTGGTAGCCGGTCCCTCCCGCGGGACCCGCGCCGGCGGGGCGCTCAGCGCGCCACGACGTTGCGCAGCCCGGCCGCGCCGTCGGCCAGCCACGCCGTCAGCTGCGCGGAGACGAACTCCGCCGCCCCCTGGGGACGGCCGCCCGCGACGTGCGGCGTGAGGATCAGGTGCGGCGCGTCCCACAGCGGCGAGCCCTCCGGCAGGGGCTCGGTCTCGGTGACGTCCAGCGCGGCGCCGGCGAGCGCGCCGCCGCGCAGCGCGGCGACCAGCGCGTCCTCGTCCACCGTGGCACCTCGGCCGGCGTTGACGAACCGGGCGTGGTCCGGGAGCAGGCCGAGGACGCGCGCGTCGAGGGCGTGGTGGGTCGCCTCCGTGGCGGGCAGCAGGGAGATCAGCACGTCGGTGGTCGGAGCCACCTCGTCGATCGAGGACACGACCGGGAAGCCGTAGCGCTCGCCCGCCGACGACGCCACGCCGGTCACCCGCGCCCCGAGGGCGGCGAGGAGCGGGGCGAGCACGGCGGCGATGGAGCCGAACCCCCAGACGGTGACGCGCGCGCCGCTCAGCGTGAACAGCTGCTCCTCGCGCGCCTGCTCGCGGCCGAGGTCGCGGTCCCACGTGTGCTCCCGCTGGGCGGCGAGCGTGCGGTCGAGCCGGCGGACCGACGCGAGCACCAGCGCGAGGGTGTGCTCGGCGACGGTCGCGTCGTGCAGGGAGCGGCCGGACGAGATCACCACGTCCGGCGCGAACCCGGCCGCGAGCGCCTGGTCAGGGCCCGCGTTGAGCGTCTGGACCCAGCGCAGGCGGGTCAGGCGGCGCGCGGCGTCCTCCAGCACCCGCTGGGGGCTGGACCACGTGACGAGGGCGTCGGCGTCCGTGTGCTCCTCGGGCACCGGGTCGCGCATGACGTAGCGCGCCACCTCCACGCCCGGCACGTCGATCGTCAGGTCGAAGGGCACGTTGCCCGGCACGAGGATCTTCACGCCTGGCGACGCTAGCAGCCCGGACGGCGGGGAGGTGCGGCGTTCGTGGTGCGGCCCGTGACCTGCCCCCATATCGTCGTGCCGTCCGGCGGGTGCCGGACGGCGGGGTGTCGGGAGGTCGGCATGACGACGTCGGGGACAGGTGCCGGGGGCGCGGGCTCGGGTGCGGGGACGATCGACGGCCCGCCGCCCACGCGGGAGCAGGTGCGCCGCGCGATGACGGCGCGCACGCCGCGGAACTACATCACGTGGCTGACGTTGGCGTTCATGATCACGTCGTCGGTGGCGAGCCTGCGGGCGGCGCCGACGATGGCGGTCTACGGGCTCGCGGCGGTGTTCCTGTACGTGGTCCCGGCGATCGTGTTCCTGCTGCCGACGTCGCTCGTCTCGGCGGAGCTCGCCTCGGGCTGGTCGGGAGGCGTCTACCGGTGGGTGGCGGAGGGGCTGTCCAAGCCGCTGGGGTTCCTGGCCGTGTGGTGCCAGTTCGCGATGACGATCTTCTACTACCCGAGCCTGCTCGGGTACGTGGCGAGCACGCTCGCGTACGTCATCAACCCGGCGCTGGCGTCGAACGGCGTGTACGTGGCGATCGTCATCATCGTCATCTACTGGGCCGGGGTGTGGGTGTCGTCCCAGGGCACGAAGACGGTCGCGGGCCTGTCGAGCGCGGGGCTGATCATCGGCACGCTGGTCCCGGCGGCGATCCTCGTGGTGCTGGGGATGGTGTTCCTCGGCCAGGGCAACGCGTCGGCCGCGCCGATGGACTCCTCGCACCTGCTGCCGCAGTGGACCGGTATCGCCTCGCTGGTGCTCATCGTGAACAACTTCCTGTCGTACGCCGGCATGGAGATGAACTCGGTGCACGTGACCTCGTTGCGCGACCCGGCCAAGGAGTTCCCGCGGTCGATGTTCCTCGCGATCGGCCTGGTGCTGCTGATCTTCATCCTCCCGGCGGTCGCGATCAGCTGGGTGATCCCGGCCGACCAGCTCTCCCTCACCGCGGGCGTGATGCAGGCGTTCGACGCGTTCTTCGCCAACTTCGGGGTCTCGTGGCTGACGCCGATCCTGGGGCTGATGCTCATCGCCGCGTCGATCGGCGGCATGCTGACGTGGCTCGCCGGGCCGTCGAAGGGGCTGCTGACGGTGGCGCGCGAGGAGGGCTACATGCCGCCCTTCCTGCAGCAGCTGAACAAGCACGGCGTGCAGCAGAACATCCTCGTGGCGCAGGGGGTGTTCACCACGGTCATCGCGCTGCTGTACGCGTTCATCCCGGACGTCTCCAGCGCCTACTGGATCCTGTCGGTGATCACCACGCAGGTGTACCTGATCATGTACCTGCTGCTGTTCGTGGCTGCGTTGCGGCTGCGCCGGACGGCGCCCGACCATCCCCGCGGCTACCGGGCGCCGGCGCTCGGCCTGCTGTGCGTGGTGGGGTTCCTCGCCTCGGTCGCCGCCCTCGTGATCGGCTTCGTGCCGCCAGCGCAGTTCTCCAGCGGGTCCGGGGGCACGTACTTCCTCATCGTGGGCGGCGGGCTCGGTGTCATCGGCCTGCTGATCCCGTGGCTGTTCCTGCGGTTGCGCAAGCCGTCCTGGCGGCAGCCTTCGGCCGAGACGACGGACGGCACGACGGACGACGCGACGGGCGGCGCGGCCGCCGGGACGGAGGCGTGAGATGACCACGACGACGCCGTCGCACGAGCCCGAGCCCGGCGCCCCCGGCCGACGACGCTGGATCACGTACACCGCGGCCGCGATCCTGGTGCTGGTGCTCGGCGCGATCATGATGATCCAGTTCGCCGGCCACCAGGACCGGCAGGACGAGCGGGAGGCCGAGCAGAAGGCCGCGACCCTGCACGCGGCGTTCGCCGACATCGGGATCACGGCCTTCTCCGAGGAGACCATCGCCCGCGTCCTCGGCTCGGACGGCGGTGGGTTCTGCACCGATCCGGCCGCTCTCGTCGACGCCACCGCGAACCTCGGCGCGTCGAACGGCGCGGCCGGGCCGGGTCTGCGCCCGTCGGTCCTGGACGAGCGTCGCCTCCAGGGCGACCGCCTGGTCATCGAGACGTACTGCCCCGAGCAGCTGGACGCGTTCGAGGCGTACGTCGACTCCCTCAACCTCGACTCGACGACCAACTCGACGACCAGCTCGACGACCAGCTCGACGACCACGCAGTCCACCGGCGCCAGCTCCCAGGAGACCTGATGACCACCAGCCCTGACCCGCAGGCCGTGCGGGCCGCCGTCGCCCCGCTGATGCCGCGCGCGCTGGACGACCTGCGCACGCTCGTGGCCATCCCGTCCGTCGCGGACGAGCGCCTGTACCCGCGGGCCGAGTGCGAGCGGGCGGCGCAGTGGGTGGTGGACGCGTTCCGCGCCGAGGGCATCGACGACGCCCGCCGGGAACGCACCCCGGACGGCTCGGACGTCGTGGTGGGGTACCGGCCGGGTCCGCCCGGCGCGCCGACGGTGCTCCTGTACGCGCACTACGACGTGCAGCCGCCGCTCGACGACGCGGCGTGGACGACGCCCCCGTTCGAGCTGACGGAACGGGACGGCCGGCTCTACGGCCGGGGGGCCGCCGACTGCAAGGGGAACGTCGTCACCCACCTCACGGCGCTGCGGGCGCTGCGCTCGCTGGTGGGCGACGACCTGCCGGTGGGCGTGCGGATCGTGATCGAGGGCTCGGAGGAGCAGGGCACGGGGGGCCTGGACCGTTGGGTCGAGGACCACCCGGGCGCCCTCGCGGCCGACGCCATGCTGGTGCAGGACACCGGCAACGCGCGGCTCGGCCTGCCGACGCTCACCGTGTCGCTGCGTGGCGCCACGACGGTCGTGCTGCACGTCGAGGCCCTCGAGGGGGAGATCCACTCCGGCATGTTCGGCGGGGCCGCGCCCGACGCCCTCGCCGCCCTGGTCGCGATCCTGGCCACCCTGCGCGACGCCGAGGGGAACACGACGATCGACGGTGTGGACGCGACGGGCACGTGGCCCGGCGTGCCGTACGACGCCGAGGCCTTCCGCGCCGACGCGGGCGCGCTCCCCGGCACCACCCTGCTGGGCGACGGCGCGGTCGCCGACATGCTGTGGGCCCGGCCGGCCCTGACGATCCTCGGCATCGACGCGCCGTCGGTCGTCGGCTCGGCGGCCGCGATCCAGCCGCGGGCCGCCGCCCGGCTCAACCTGCGGGTGCCGCCCGGCGCCGACGCGCAGGACCTCCAGGACAAGCTGGTCGCCCACCTCGAGGCGCACGCGCCGTGGGGCGTGCGCGTGACCGTGGAGCGCGACGCCGTCGGGCAGCCGTTCGCCGCACGCACGGACGGGCACGTCTTCGAGACGCTGTCCACGGCGCTCGCGGACGCCTACGGGCAGGCCACGGTGACGGCCGGTCAGGGCGGGTCGATCCCGCTGTGCAACATCCTCGCGAGCCAGTACCCCGACGCCGCGATCGTGCTGCTCGGCGTCGAGGAGCCGGCCTGCCTGATCCACGCGCCGAACGAGAGCGTGCACCCGAGCGAGATCGAGCACCTCGCCGTGGGCGAGGCGCTCTTCCTGGCGCGGCTCGGCGGATGACGACCCTCGCCGCGCGCTACGACGCCGTCGTGGTGGGCGGCGGGCACAACGGGCTGACCGCAGCCGCGTACCTGGCCCGCGCCGGGCGCGACGTGCTGGTGCTGGAGCGTCTCGACCACGTGGGCGGTGCGGCCGTGTCCGCGGCGGTGTTCCCCGGCGTGCAGGCGCGCTTGTCGCGCTACTCCTACCTGGTGTCGCTCCTGCCGCCCGTGATCGTGCGCGAGCTGAGGCTGCCGGTGGCGCTGCGTCGCCGGCGCTTCTCGTCGTACACGCCGGTGGGGGACGCGGGGCTGCTCGTCGACACCGCGGACGACGCCGCCACCCGGGCGTCGTTCGCCGCGGTCGGCGCGCCCGCGGCCGACCACGCCGCGTGGGCCGGCTGGTACGCGGCCACCGGCCGCCTCGCCCGCCGGCTGTTCCCCACGCTCACGGAGCCGCTGCGGTCGCGGGCCCAGGCTCGCGCGCTGGTGGACGACGACGCCACGTGGGACGCGCTCGTCGAGCGTCCGCTGGGGGAGGCCCTGCGCGCCCGGTTCGGGTCGGACGTCGTGCGGGGTGTGGTCGCGACCGACGGCCTCATCGGCACCTTCGCGGACCTGGACGAGGCGTCGCTGGTCCAGAACCGCTGCTACCTCTACCACGTGGCCGGGGGCGGCACGGGGGACTGGGACGTCCCGGTGGGCGGTATGGGCGCGGTGTCCGGGGCGCTGCGCGACGCCGCCCTCGCGGCCGGGGCGACGGTCGTCACGCGCGCCGCCGTGACCGCCGTCGACCCGGGCGGCGGCGGCGACGCCCGGATCGTGTGGACCGACGACGACGGCCGCGAGCAGGAGGTCGCGGCGGCCACCGTGCTGTGCGGCGCGGCACCGGACGTCCTCGACGACCTCCTGGCCGCCGGCGGGGCGGCACCCTCCGGCCGGGCGACGCCCGCGCCGCCCGAGGGCGCCCAGCTCAAGGTCAACATGCTGCTGCGCCGGTTGCCGCGGCTGCGCGACGCCGTCGACCCGGTGGCGGCGTTCAGCGGGACGTTGCACGTCAACGAGTCGTTCGACCAGCTCCAGGCCGCGCACGCGGACGCTGCGGCGGGCCGGGTGCCCGCCCTCCCGCCGTGCGAGATCTACTGCCACTCGCTCACCGACCCGTCGATCCTCGGGGACGACCTGCGCGCGTCCGGCGCCCAGACCCTCACGCTCTTCGGCCTGCACATGCCGGCGCGGCTGTTCCGGGCCGACGACCCGGCCGCGCACGACGACGCACGGGAACGGGCCCTGGCCGCGACGCTCGCCTCCCTCGACTCGGTGCTCGCGGAACCCGTCGAGGACGTGCTGCTGCGCGACGCCGCCGGCCGGCCGTGCCTGGAGGCGCGCACCCCCACCGACCTGCAGCGAGACGTCGGGCTGCCGGGCGGCCACATCTTCCACCGGGACCTGTCGTGGCCGTGGGCCGAGGACGACGGCCTGGACCGGCCGGGGTCGTGGGGTGTCGAGACCGTGCACCCGCGGGTGCTGCTCGCCGGGGCGGGCGCGCGGCGCGGCGGGGGAGTGAGCGGTGTCCCCGGCCGCGCCGCGGCGATGGCGGTGCTCGGCGAAGGGCGGCGCTAGCGGATCTCCGCCCGCAGCAGACGCCGCATGCCGACGACGAGGGGCACGCCGATCCACACGAGGCTCGCCGTGCCGAGCTGCGCCCACTGCTCGCCCGTGACGTCCGGCGCGGTCAGCATGCTCATCGCGAGGCTCAGGTCGAGCCAGGTGCCGTGCGCGGCCCACCACGGCGCCAGGCTCGCGACCAGCCCGGACAGCGACGGCAGGACGAGCATGAACCCGAGGTAGGCGACCAGCGCGGGCGCCGACGCCCGGATCAGCACCGCGAACCCGAAGCCGACGGCCAGCGCGACCACGTTGAGCAGCACGGCCCGCCCGGTCTGCTCCAGGGTCAGGTCCCACACGGGGGAGATGCCGCGGAACGCGGACGCGGCGACGGTCCCCCCGGCGGCCGCGACGAGCTCCACGGCGCCGGCGAGCAGCGCCACCGTCACGGCGGCGACGCCCTTCGCGACGACGACCCGCCCGCGCCGGGGGACCAGCGCGAACGTCGTCAGGGCGCTGCGCTGGTTCCACTCGCTCGTCACGGCGAGCACGGCCACCATCGGCAGCACGAGCTGCATCGGGAACGCGATCATGCGCGTGAACGACGCGAAGGTGACCTCGTCGTCGCGTCCCCACACGGTCACGGCCCCCACCACCAGCGCGGCGACGAGCGCGACCGAGATCAGCAGCCAGGCGCCCGCGCGGGTGTCGAGCATCTTGCGCACCTCGACGTCCACGAGGCGGGTCATCGGGATCGTGGCCCTCATGCCGCCGCCCCCTCGGTCAGCACCGGTGCGGGGTCGCGCTGGTCGTCGGAGGTGAGCTGGAGGAACATCTCCTCCAGGCCCGCGCCGTCGGCGGGCCGCAGCTCGGTGACCGCGAGCCCTGCGGCGAAGGCCACGCGTCCGGCGGTCGCGAGGTCGGCGTCCGTCGCGACGGCTCCGTCCGCCGTCGGCGCGACCTGGAACCCGGCGTCGCCGAGGGCCGCACCGAGCGCCGCGCCGTCGTCGGAGCGCACGAGCGTCCCGACCCCCGCGAGCAGCTCGCGGGTGGTCCCGGCGGCGACGACGCGGCCGCGGCCGATCATCACGATGTCGTCGGCGATCATCTCGATCTCGGCCAGCAGGTGGCTGGACAGCAGCACCGTGCCGCCGTCGTCCGCGAAGCCGCGCAGGAGGTCGCGCATCCAGCGGATGCCCGCCGGGTCGAGGCCGTTCGCGGGCTCGTCGAGGACGAGCACGTCCGGCGCGCCCAGGAGCGCCGTGGCGATCCCGAGCCGCTGCCGCATGCCCAGGGAGTAGTCGCGCACCCGGCGCCGGCCTTCCGCGCGGGTCAGGCCGACGAGGTCGAGCACCGCGTCCACCCGGGCGGCGGGCAGCCCCATCGTGCGCTGGGCCAGCACCAGGGTCTCGCGGCCCGTGCGACCGCCGTGCTGCGCCGACGCGTCGAGCAGCACCCCGACCTCCAGGCCAGGGTTGGGCAGGTCGGCGTAGCGGCGTCCCAGCACGGTCGCGGTGCCCGACGTCGGTGCGGCGAGACCCGTCAGGAGCCGCAGCGTGGTGGACTTCCCCGCGCCGTTCGGTCCGAGGAAGCCGGTGACCCGGCCCGGGCGCGCCGTGAAGGAGACGTCGTCGACGGCCGTGAAGCCGCCGTACCGCTTGGTCAGGGACTCGATGGTGATCACACCAGGACGCTAGCGGCGGCCTCCGGGCGCGTCGTCATCCCTGGGGAGGACTGGCGAGGGCGTGCTCCTGCCGCGCCGCCCAGGCGTAGTCCGGCACGTCGCGCCGCAGCTCGTCGTGCGTGCCGCGCGCGACGACCCCCGCCGTCCCGTCCGCCGTGCCACCCGCAGCGGCGCCGCCCAGCAGCAGCACCTCGTCGGCGGCCGCCAGCGGGGTGAGGCGGTGCGACGCGAGCACGACCGCCCGCCCGGTGGTGCGCGCGTGCGCCACCAGCGTCGCGACCAGGGCGTCGGCCGTGGCGGCGTCGAGGTGCTCCGCGGGCTCGTCGACCAGCAGCACGCGCGCCGGGGCGAGCAGCGCCCTGGCGACGAGCAGGCGGCGACGCTCGCCGCCGGAGACGTCGGCGCCGTCGGGCCCGAGCATGGCGTCGAGACCGTCCGGCAGCCCTGCGAGCCAGCGGTCGAGGCCGACGGCGGCGAGCGTGCTCCGGGCGTCGTCGGGCGTCACGTCGGGGCGGGCCACCCGAAGGTTCTCCAGCACCGTCGTGCCGAAGAGGTGCCCGTCCTCCGCGACGAACAGCGTGCCGTCCGGCGTGGCGCGGACGTGTCCGGTGCGGGCCGGGAGCAGCCCGGCGGCCGTGAGGAGCAGCGTCGTCTTGCCGACGCCGGACGGGCCGGCGAGCGCGACCACCGCGCCCGGCCGGAGGGTGAGGTCCACGTCGGCCACGACGGCGCGGTCCGCCCATCCCGCGCCGACCCCGTCGAGCTCCAGCAGCGCGTGCGCCCCGTCCGGCGGGGGCGGCGTCTCGGGAGGCCGGGCGCCCGACGGGTCGGGCAGGAGGGCGACCAGGCGGCGGGCGGCCTCGCGCGAACGGCGCAGCTGGACGGCGGCCGCGGGCAGCGTCGAGGTGGCCTCGAAGACGGCGAGCGGCGTGAGGACCACGACCGCCAGCTCGACGGGCGCCAGGGCGCCTGCCGCGACGGCCGGGATGCCGAGCAGCAGCGAGCACAGCACGGCGAGGGTCTGTGCCCCCGCGTCGATGGCCGCCGACGTCCCGGAGATGCGAGCGCCGTCGTGGGTGGAGCGGGTGAGCCGCGCGTCGGCGTCCCGCAGCCCGGCCAGGCGGCCGTCGAGGCGTCCGGCCACACGGAGCTGCTGCCCGTGCTCCAGCACCTCCAGCGCGCGTGCGGTGACCTCCGCCCGCGCCTCGGCGCCCCGCCGCTCGACGGACGCCGCCGCGCGCGAGGCCAGCCACGGCGCCAGCACGCCGGTGAGCAGCAGGCAGCCGAGCAGGGTGAGACCCGCGGCGGGCAGGAACGCGCCCACCAGGACCACCGATCCGAGCCCGACCCCGACCGCCACCCCGGCGGGGATCAGCGCCCGCACGACGACGTCGCCCACCGCGTCCACGTCCGCGCCGACCCTGGCCAGCAGGTCGCCGCGGCGCAGCGCCACCACCCGGGTGACGGGGCCGCGCGCGAGGGCGTCGTAGAGGTTGGCGCGCAGGGCGGCCATGCCGCGCAGCGCCACGTCGTGGGAGGCGAGGCGCTCCAGGTAGCGCAGCACGCCCCGCCCGGTGCCGAACGCGCGCACCGCCACGACCGCGACCGACAGCTGCAGCACCGGGGGCATCTGGGAGGCGCGGGCGATCAGCCACGCCGCCGTGGCGGCCAGCCCCACCGAGAACCCCAGGGCGAGCGTGCCGAGCACGACCGCCCGCAGCACACGGGTCCAGCGCACCTCGAGCATCGGCAGCACCCGGCGCAAGGGGTCACGGGACGGCAGAGCCGCCGGCCGCCGGGTGGGCTCCTGGACCGCCAGGCTCATCGGGTCACCACCTCCGCGTCGTCCGCCTCGACCCGTCGAGCGGCGACGTCGACCACCTGGTCGGCGAGCGCCAGCAGGGACGCGCGGTGCGCGACGACGAGCACGGTGCGGCCTGTGTCGCGCCAGGCGCGCACGGTGTCGAGCACCACCTGCTCCCCGCGGGCGTCGAGGTGCGCGGTGGGTTCGTCGAGCACCACCAGCGGCGGGGGAGCAGCGCCGTCCGCTCCGTCGAGCAGGGCGGAGGTGAGGGCGACGCGCTGCCGCTGCCCGACGCTCAGCCCGGTGCCGCCCAGGCCCACGGGGGTGTCCCAGCCGTGCGGCAGCGCGTCGACGACGGCGTCCAGCCCGGTGGTGCGCGCCGCCGCCGCCAGGGTGTCCGCGCCGGTGTCGCGGCCGTCGGTCACGGCGTCGCGCAGGGTCCCGGGCGCGAGGCTGGGGCGCTGCGGCACCCACGTGACCTGCGGCCACCAGGTCGCCGGGTCGACCTCGGCCAGGTCGATCGGGGTGGCACCGTCGACATCGACGAGCACCCGGCCCTCGTCGGGGCGCAGCAGCCCGAGCAGCACGAGCGCGGTCGTCGTCTTGCCTGCCCCGCTGGGGCCGCGCAGCGCCACCACCCGGCCGCCGCCGGGGCGGCCGGTGCCGAGCGGGACGCGCGCGGTGAGACCGGCGGGGGCTGTGACGTCGCGGTCACCGGCGCGCACGCCGACGCCGTCGAGCACGAGGGTCGTGCCCGCCAGGGGCGGGGCGGCCACGGTGCCCGCGACCGGCAGCGGCTGGTCGAGGACGGCGAAGGCCCGGTCGGCGGCGGCCAGCCCGTCCGTCGAGGCGTGGAACTCGGCGCCGACGCGGCGCAGCGGCAGGTACACCTCGGGCGCGAGGACGAGGACCGCGATCGCGGGCACGAGGGCGATCATCCCCTCGACCAGGCGCAGGCCGACGCCTACCGCGACGATCGCCACCGAGAGCGTGGTGAGGAGCTCGAGCACCATCCCGGACAGGAACGCGATCCGCAGGGTGCCCATGGTCGCGCGGCGCGACGCGTCGCCGAGGGCGCGCACCCGGGCGCCGGGCCCGATCTCGCGCCCGAAGGCGCGCAGGGTCGGCAGCCCGGCGAGCAGGTCGAGCACCTGCGCCCCCAGCCGCTCGATGCTGCGCAGGCGGCGCTCCGAGGCGCCCGCGGTCATCACCCCCACCAGCCACATGAACAGCGGCACCAGCGGCAGCGTCACCACGCAGATCAGCGCGGAGACCCAGTCGAGCCCGAGCACGACGAGCACGAGCGCCGGCGTGAGGATCGCGGTGAGCAGCAGCTGCGGCAGGTACCGCACGAGGTACGGCGCCAGGTCGTCCAGGCCTCGCGTGGCCAGCGTGGCGGTCGCGGCGGACGACTCGCCGGCGGGTCGCGGCCCGAGCGCCACGGTGTGCGCCACGACCTGCTCGCGCAGCTCGGCGACGACGTCGGCAGCCGCCTTCTGCGCGTACCGCTCCTGGGCCCAGGCGATGCCTGCGCGCGCCGCCAGCGCCACGACCAGCAGGCCGAGCCACGGCGTGACGTCGGCGAGCACGAGGGGCGTGCCCGCGCTGCCGGCGGTGACGGCGGGACCGAGGGAGTGCGCGATCGCGAACGCCTGCACGACGACGGCGCCCGCGGCGGCGACGCCGAGCGCGGCGGTCAGGGCGACGTACCACCGCGCCGCGCGGGCGCGGCGCAGCAGGCGCGGGTCGAGAGGCTTCACGGGAGCAGGCTAGGGCTGGGCACGGACGAGGGCGGCCGGTGCGTCAGAACGCCGCCTCCTTGATCTTCTGCCACGACAGCCCGGCGGGGGCGGGGATGTCCTTCGTGGACAGCCGGCGCCGGAACACCCAGTACGTCCACGCCTGGTAGGCGATGACGAGCGGGGTGAGGACCACCGCCACCCAGGACATGACGGTCAGGGTGTACGGCGTGGACGAGGCCTCGGCGACCGTGAGCGGCACCCCGTCCCCGAGGGCGGGGATGACGTCGGGGTACATGGAACCGAAGATCAGCACGACGGCGCTCGCGATGGCCACGGCGGACAGGGTGAACGCCACCCCTTCGCGCCGGGCCCGTGTGGCGACGACGACCCCCACGAGCGCGAGCGCGGCGACCGCCACGGGGACCCACGTCCACGCGACCGAGTAGGCGACCTGCGCCCAGACGGCCCACCCGCCGGCCACGACCAGGGCGACGACCGCCAGCGCGGACGCCAGCCGCCCGGCGCGCTCGCGGACCTCGCCGTCGGTCTTGAGCGCGACGAACACGCTGCCGTGCAGCAGGAACAGGACGAGCGTGGTCAGGCCGCCCGCCAGCGCGAACGGGTTGAGCAGCGCCCAGAACCCGCCCACGTACTGGAAGGACTCGTCGAGCAGCAGGCCGCGCACGAGGTTGCCGAACGCCACGCCCCACATGACCGCCGGGACCCACGAGCCGAACTGGATCGCGAGGTCGCAGCGGCGCGCCCAGCGGGCGTCGGCGATCTTGCCGCGGTACTCGAACGCGACACCGCGGGCGACGAGCCCGAGCAGGATGATCAGCAGCGGGATGTAGAAGCCCGAGAACATCGTGGCGTACCACTCCGGGAACGCCGCGAAGGTCGCGCCGCCGGCGGTGAGCAGCCACACCTCGTTGCCGTCCCACACGGGGCCGATCGTGTTGATGAGGACGCGGCGCTCGGAGTCGCGCTGCTCCTTGGTGCCGCGCGGCAGGATCGACAGCAGCATGCCGACGCCGAAGTCGAAGCCCTCGAGCACGAGGTACCCGGTCCACAGCACGGCGATGATGACGAACCAGAGGATCGCGAGGTCCATGGGTCTCCCAGCTCTCGTTCTCGATGCTTGAAAGTGCGGCGCTCAGTACGCGAAGGACAGCGGGCGGTCGGCGTCGTCGTCGGAGCTCTGGGCCTCCGGCGACTCGTCGCGGACCGAGGCGGGCACGCCCTCGATCGTGTACCGGTGCATGAGGCGGTACCAGACGACGGCGAGCAGCGCGTAGACCAGGGTGAGGGCGATCATCGACCCGAGGATCACGCCCCACGGCACGGCCGTGGACACGCCCCGCTCGGTGAGCAGCCGCACCTGGTCGATGCCGGAGGGGTTGGGCGCCACCACCCAGGGTTGCCGCCCGACCTCGGTGAAGATCCACCCGAAGGAGCAGGCGATGAAGGGCATGGGCAGGGCCAGGATGCCGAGCCGCCCGAGCCAGACGTTGTCGCTCACGCGTCCCTTGCGCGTCAGCCAGAGCGCGAGGAGGGCGAGGGCGGCGGAGAAGGCGGCGAACCCGATCATGAGCCGGAACGACCAGTAGGCGACGGCCAGCGGCGGGGTGTAGGTGACGGGGTCGCCCGACGCGGTGGTGTCGCCGTAGCGCTCGGTGTACTGCTCCTGGACGTCGTTGACGCCCGGGAGGAACGACTCCGGGCCGGAGAAGTGGCCGGTGCCCAGGTAGCTGGCGACGCCCGGCACGGTGAGGATGTGGCGCACGCCCTCGCAGCCCTCGTTGAGGTTGCCGATGGACAGGATCGAGAAGGCGGCGCCCTCCTCGCCCTCGCACAGGGCCTCGGCCGACGCCATCTTGCCGGGCTGCTGCTGGAACATGAGCTTGCCCTGGGTGTCGCCGGACCAGATGACGCCGGCCCCGGCGATGAGCATCACCCAGGCGCCGACGACGACGGCGGGCCGGTAGACGTTCCGCGCGGTCTCGACGTGCTCGGCCTTCCGGGTGCGGGCGAGCCGCACCATCCACCAGGCGGCGATGCCGCACACGAAGGTGCCGGCGGTGAGGAAGGCGGCGGTGATGGTGTGCGGGAAGGCGGCCCACAGCGTGCTGTTGGTGAGCACCGCGCCGATGGACTCCATCTCGGCGCGGCCCGTCTCGGCGTTGTAGATCGTGCCGACCGGGTGCTGCATCCAGGAGTTGGCGGCGAGGATGAAGAACGCGGACAGGTTGGTCGCGAGGGCGAACAGCCAGATGGCGGCCAGGTGGACCTTCTTCGAGACGCGGTCCCAGCCGAAGATCCACAGGCCGAGGAAGACGGACTCCACGAAGAAGGCGGCGAGCGCCTCCATCGCGAGGGGGGCACCGAAGACGTCGCCGACGAAGCGGGAGTACTCGCTCCAGGCCATCCCGAACTGGAACTCCTGCCAGATGCCGGTGACGACACCGAGCGCGAAGTTGATCAGCAGGAGCTTGCCGAAGAACTTGGTGAGGCGGAGCCAGCGCTCCTTCTTGGTGACGACCCACGCCGTCTGCATGCCGGCGACCAGGGGCGCGAGGCCGATGGTGAGCGGGACGAAGATGAAGTGGTAGACGGTGGTGATGGCGAACTGCCAGCGGGCCAGTGCGAGGGCGTCCACGGGTTCTCCTGAGGCTCGACCGGGTCGTCTTCCGACGGTAGGACCGCCAGCTCGGAAGCGCACGACCTCGGCGGATTCGGGTGTGGCCTTCGTGACCACCGCCCGGCTGGCGAGGTTCGTGAAGACTTTCACGATCTTGGTCGTGAAGGTCTTCACAAGTCAAGCCGGGTTCGGTCACGGCGCGTCGGACGGCGGCGTGTCACGCGGCGGGTCGCGCAGGGTGCGATACTGGTCCGAAGCCGTCCGGGCCCACATCCCGGGCCGGCCCACGAGCTCGCAGCACTCGCGATCCGCACGCGATGCCGCCGCCAGGCACGAGGCCAGGGGGCAGGCGTCCGCGAAGAGCGCGGTGCCGCAGCCGGAACCGAGACTTCCGTCGGCCGGGGCGCTGAGCAGCGCCACCGTCCGACGACGACCACCGGTGGTCCGCACGTGTGGGGGCGGGACCACCGGAGCTGGAGCGCCTTCCGTGAC
>NZ_JBHUWC010000089.1:0-15976 GCF_042670225.1 Isoptericola sp. NPDC057191
CAAACACACTGTTGAGTTCTCAAACAACCGACGCACACCCACAAGACCAGAACCTTTTCCGTTCCAGCCCCGCCGGGGCAACCCCTCAAACTTACTCGGTTCGTTCTGCCCCGTCAAGTCCCGGCCGAAGCCTGAAAGCGATGGTTCGAACGTCCCGTTCCCGAACGAAGGCGCACTCGTCGACCTCGTGAAGAAGGATTCGGGTTGTCCGCCCCGGGCCGGCCACCGGTACCCAGCCTCTCGGCTGTCTCCTCGGTGTCCGTTCTCCCTGTCGGGCGAACGACCAGAACATTACACACACTCTTGGCGGGGTGCCAAATCGCGCTCTGACCTGCGCCGATGCCCGGGGGCCGTGGCCTGGGACGTGGCTGGGGGGAACGCACAGGGCCCGGGAGGAGCTGATGCGCTCCTCCCGGGCCCGGTCACGAACCTGCGGCCACTACTCCGCCTCGGCCACCGCTAGGGTCCGCTTGCCCCGGCGCAGCACCGCGTACCGACCGTGCAGCAGGTCCTCCGGCGCGAGGGCGGCGTCCTCGGAGACCACCTTCGTGTTGTTCACGTACGCGCCGCCCTCCCCGATCGCCCGGCGCGCGGCGGCCTTCGACGCCACCAGGCCCGAGCCGACCAGCGCATCGACCACGAGGTCGCCGGCCTTCGCCGTCGTGCGGGGCAGCTCGGACACCGCGGCGCCGAGGGTGCCGGCGTCGAGCGCCTGCAGGTCCCCCCGACCGAAGAGCGCCTGGCTGGCCGAGATGACGGCGTCCGTCGCTCCCTGCCCGTGCACCAGGGTCGTGAGGTCGCCGGCCAGGGCCCGCTGCGCCTCGCGGGCGAACGGCCGCTCGGCCACCTCCCCCTCCAGCGACTCGATCTCCTCCCGCGAGCGGAAGGTGAACACCTTGAGGTACTTCACGACGTCGGCGTCGGCCGTGTTGAGCCAGAACTGGTAGAAGGCGTACGGGCTCGTCAGCTCCGGGTCCAGCCACACGGCCCCGCCCTCCGACTTGCCCATCTTCGTGCCGTCCGCCTTGGTGATGAGCGGCGAGGTCAGGGCGTGCACCGTCGTGCCGTGCGCCTTGCGGATCAGCTCGACGCCCGACAGCAGGTTCCCCCACTGGTCGTTCCCGCCGAGCTGCAGCGTGCACCCGTGGCGCTCGTACAGCTCCCGGAAGTCCATGCCCTGCAGCACCTGGTAGCTGAACTCGGTGAAGCTGATGCCCTCGTCCGAGCGCAGCCGGCGCGCCACGATGTCCTTCGACAGCATGGTCCCGACCCGGAAGTGCTTGCCGACGTCACGCAGGAAGTCGATCGCCGACATGGACGCGGTCCAGTCGAGGTTGTTGACCATGCGCGCCGCCGCCGGGCCCTCGAAGTCGAGGAACGGCTCGATCTGGGCACGGATGCGGTCGACCCAGCCGGCGACGACGTCGCGCGACTGCATCGAGCGTTCCGTGGTCGGGCGCGGGTCGCCGATGAGGCCCGTGGCCCCGCCGACCAGCGCGAGGGGGCGGTGCCCCGCGAGCTGCAGGCGGCGCATGTTCAACAGCTGGACCATGTGACCGATGTGCAGGCTCTGCGCGGTCGGGTCGAAGCCCGCGTAATAGGTGACGGGTCCCTCGGCCAGCGCAGTGCGCAGCGCGGCCTCGTCGGTGGACTGCGCCACCAGGCCTCGCCAGTGCAGCTCGTCGAGAACGTCGGTCACCGTGTGCTCCTCTTCATCAGGACGCGACCCGGACGGGTCGCTCTCCTAGTGTGCCCGACCGCTACCGCGACCGGCGTCGCGGTCCGGCCGCGCGGTACGGGGACACCGTCGGGTCACCGGCCAGCCACGCCCGCCAGGGGAACAGGTCCGCGCGCCCGCCCTCGCCGCTCACCCCCACCCGGGGACCGGTGGCGACCTCGCGCGCGTCCCGGACCGCCGTCACGGGGACGTGCAGCACGAGGTCACCATCGGGGTCGGTGACGTCCTGACCGTCGTCCTCTCGTGTGACGGCGAGGGCGACCGTCAGCCGCGCGGGGCCGCGTGCCAGGTCGAGATCCGACCGCGTGACGCCCGCCGCGGCCCGCCGCTCGCGCGCGAGGGCGACTCCCTCGACCACCTCGCCCGCCCGCAGCAGCACGGCCGATGCGGCGCCCGGCGGGCTGCACACGACGTTCATGCAGTGGTGCAGGCCCAGGTGCCGGTAGACGTACACCCGCCCGGGCTCGCCGAACATCGTGCGGTTGCGCGCCGTCTCGCCCCTGTAGGCGTGCGACCCCGGGTCGCCCGGGCCGGCGTACGCCTCGACCTCGGTGAGCCGGACGGTGACCCGTCCGTCCGGCGTGCGGCGCGTCAGCAGGGCACCGAGCAGGTCGCGCGCGACGACGTGGACGTCGCGCGCGAACCAGTCGCGGTCCGGCACCCTCGTCGCCGCGGCCGCGGTCACCACGCGCCCGCCCCGGCCGGCGCCCCGGTGACCCGGCCGAGGCCGTCGAGCCGCACGTCGGCGCGTTCCCTCGTCCGCTCGGCCGCGTAGTGCGCACGCTCGTCCGCCATCCACCGCAGCCAGTGGTCGCGCGCGGCGTCGCCGTCGCGGTCCAGCCCGCGCGCCAGCCGCACGTCGTCGGCCGCCTGCACCCACACGCGCAGGGCGGACCAGGGGTCGACCTGACGCGCGGCGGCCCCGCAGCCCTCGACCACCAGGACGGGCGCCGGCTCGACGTCGTGCGGCTCGGCGTACCGTCCCGCCGCCCAGTCGTACCGGCGGTACCTGCCCGGCCGTCCGGCGGCCAAGGGCGCGAGCACCCACTCACCGAACCGGCGGGCACCTCCGTCCGGCCCCGCCTCCCAGCCCTCGTAGAGGTCGTCCAGGTGCACGACCTGGCACGCGAACCGGAGGGCCAGCTGGGTGGCCAGCGTCGTCTTGCCCGACCCTGCCGGCCCGTCGACGCACACCAGGCGGGTGCGCCGCCACGGCTCGAGAGCACCGGCTCCCGGCAGCCTCGGCGCAGCCTGGCCCACCCGGGCGACGAGCAGCTCGAGCACGTCCTGCGGCACCGTCACGCCGCCACCTCCCGACCGGGGCGCGCGAACGCCGCCGGCTGCGCGCCCCGGAGGGGACGCACGGCCGGCGACGGCGGGCGGGTGCTCAGCCCTCCGCCCAGGAGCGATACTCCGCGGACCTGCCCGCGGCCTCCTCGAGCTGCTCCGCGACGCGTGCGGGCGCGGTGCCGCCGACGCCGTCGCGCGAGGCGACCGAACCCTCGACGGTCAGCACGTCCCGGACACCCGGGGTGAGGTGGCGCGAGATCGCGGCCAGCTCCGCGTCCGACAGGTCCCACAGCTCGATCCCGCGCTCCTCGCAGACCCGGACGCACGCGCCCGCGACCTCGTGGGCGACCCGGAACGGGACACGCTCGCGCACCAGCCACTCCGCGATGTCGGTAGCCAGGGAGAAACCCTGGGGCGCGAGCTCGGCGGTCCGGACCGTGTCGAACGTCAGGGTCCGGACCATCCCCGCGAAGGCGGGCAGCAGCACGGTGAGCGTCGCGACCTGGTCGAAGACGGGCTCCTTGTCCTCCTGCAGGTCGCGGTTGTAGGCCAGGGGCAGGCCCTTGAGCGTGGTGAGCAGGCCGGTGAGGTCACCCACGAGCCGGCCCGCCTTGCCGCGGGCCAGCTCGGCGATGTCCGGGTTCTTCTTCTGCGGCATGATGCTCGACCCGGTGGACCACGAGTCGTCCAGGCGCACGAACCCGAACTCCTTCGTGTTCCAGAGGATGATCTCCTCGCTCAGCCGGGACAGGTCGATGCCGACCATCGCCGCGACGAACGCGAACTCCGCCACGACGTCGCGCGCGGCCGTACCGTCGATGGAGTTCTCCACCGGGCCGTCGAAGCCGAGCTCGGCCGCCACGGCGGCCGGGTCCAGCCCCAGCGAGGAGCCCGCGAGCGCCCCCGAGCCGTAGGGCGAGCGCGCCGCGCGCACGTCCCAGTCGAGGAGGCGGTCCACGTCGCGCAGCAGCGGCCACGCGTGCGCGAGGAGCTGGTGCGCCAGGAGCACGGGCTGGGCGTGCTGCAGGTGCGTGCGCCCGGGCATGACGGCGTCTCCGGCCGTCCGCGCCTGCTGCACGAGGGCGTCCACGACGTCGAGCACCAGCCCGACGAGCGTCTTCGCCTGGTCCCGCAGGTAGAGTCGCACGAGCGTGGCGATCTGGTCGTTGCGCGACCGGCCGGCGCGCAGCTTGCCGCCGAGCTCGGCGCCCGCCCGCTCGATGAGGCCGCGCTCGAGCGCGGTGTGCACGTCCTCGTCGCCGAGCACGGGGAGGAAGGCCCCCGACTCGACGTCCGCGAGCAGCACGTCCAGGGCCTCGAGCATGCCTGCCAGCTCGTCGTCGGTCAGGAGGCCCGCGGCGTGCAGCACGCGCGCGTGCGCGCGGGACCCCCGGATGTCGTACGGCGCGAGCACCCAGTCGAAGTGTGTCGACTGGGACAGCGCCTGCAGCTCCGGCGACGGGCCGCCGGCGAACCGGCCGCCCCAGAGCGACACGTTGTCGGACTGGCGCGTCAGGGTGCCGTCCGGCTCCGTGCCGCCCTGCCCCGGCGTGACCTCGGACCCCACGTCAGAACTCCCCGGTGCCGAAGTCCACGCCGTTGCCGAACTTCTCGTCGCGGGCGGCGGCCTGCTTGGCGGCGAGGCCGTAGATCTCGATGAAGCCCTTGGCGTGCGACTGGTCGAACGAGTCGCCCTCGTCGTAGGTGGCGAGGTTGAAGTCGTACAGGCTCGACTCCGAGCGGCGGCCCGTGACCGTGGCCCGGCCGCCGTGCAGCACCATCCGGATCTCGCCGGAGACGTACTTCTGGGTCTCGTCGACGAAGGTGTCGAGGTTCTTCTTCAGCGGCGAGAACCACATGCCGTCGTAGACCAGCTCGGCCCAGCGCTGCTCGACGGTCCGCTTGAAGCGGGCCTGCTCGCGCTCGAGCGTGACGTTCTCCAGCTCCTGGTGCGCGGCGATGAGGGCCATGGCGCCGGGCGCCTCGTAGATCTCGCGGGACTTGATGCCCACGAGGCGGTCCTCGACGATGTCGATGCGGCCCACGCCCTGGGCGCCGGCCCGGCGGTTCATCTCCTGGATCGCCTGCAGCGGGGTGACGGCCACGCCGTCGAGGGCCACCGGCACGCCCTGGTCGAAGGTGATGACGACCTCGTCGGCGACCGGCGGGAACGTCGGGTCGTCGGTGTAGGAGTAGACGTCCTTGGTGGGCTCGTTCCAGATGTCCTCGAGGAAGCCGGTCTCCACGGCGCGGCCCCACACGTTCTGGTCGATCGAGAACGGGTTCTTCTTGGTGGTCGCGATGGGCAGGTCGTTCCGCTCGGCGTACTCGATCGCCTTCTCGCGCGTGAGCGCCAGGTCGCGGACCGGGGCGATGGTCTTGAGGTCGGGCGCGAGGGACGTCGTGGCGACCTCGAAGCGGACCTGGTCGTTGCCCTTGCCGGTGCAGCCGTGCGCGACGGTCGAGGCGCCGAACTGGCGCGCGGCGCGCACGAGGTGCTTGACGATCACGGGGCGCGAGAGGGCCGACACGAGCGGGTACCGGTCCAGGTACAGGCCGTTGGCGCGCAGCGCGGGCATGCAGTACTCGGCGGCGAACTCGTCGCGCGCGTCCGCGACGTACGCCTCGACGGCGCCGCAGTCGAGGGCACGCTTGCGCACGACGTTCATGTCCTCGCCGCCCTGGCCGACGTCGACGGCCACGGCGACGACCTCGGCCCCGGTGGCCTCGGCGATCCAGCCGATGGCGACGGAGGTGTCCAGGCCGCCCGAGTAGGCGAGCACGACGCGATCAGTCATCACAGTTCTCTTTCTGGCGTGGGGTTCGGGTCAAGTCTGGCAGGGGGTGCCCGGTGGCACGAGGCCTCGGGTCAGGGCTCACGGCTGGGTGAGCTCCAGGAAGCGGCGCGCGACCTCGTCGCCGCCGAGCGGGTCGCGGGCGATCACGAGGATGGTGTCGTCGCCCGCGATGGAGCCGAGGACGCCGGGGAAGACCGAGTGGTCGATCGCGGACGCGAGGTAGTTGGCGGCGCCGGGCGGGGTGCGCAGGACCACGAGGTTGCCCGACGCCTCCGCGGACACGAGCAGGTCGTTGCAGAGCCGGGCGAGGCGTGCCGCCACGTACTCGACCTCGCTCTCGCCGATGCCGGCGGCCTGGACGCTGCGGTCGCCGCCCTCGCCCGGCACGGCGTACACGAGCGCGCCCGCGGCGTTGCGCACCTTCTCGGCGCGCAGCTCGATGAGGTCGCGCGACAGCGTGCCCTGGGTGACGCTCACCCCGGCGTCGGAGAGCTCGCGAGCCAGCTCCGCCTGGGAGTGGATCGCCGTGCGGCGCACGATCTCGACGATCCGCGCGTGCCGTGCTGCCTTCGTCGTGGGACCCGCCGTGGCCGGCGCGCCGTCGGGGGCGGTCACCGGTGCTCCAGCAACCAGGTGAGCAGCGCCTTCTGCGCGTGCAGCCGGTTCTCGGCCTCGTCCCAGACCACCGAGGCTGGCCCGTCGAGCACGGAGGCCGTGACCTCCTTGCCGCGGTAGGCGGGCAGGCAGTGCAGGAAGATCGCGTCCTCGGCCGCGGCCGCCATCAGCTCGTCGTCGACGGCGTAGCCGGCGAGGTCGGCGAGCCGGTCGGCGGCCTCGTCCTCGTCGCCCATCGACACCCACGTGTCGGCGGCCACGACGTCGGCCCCCGCGACGGCGGCGCGCACGTCGGTCGTCACGGTCACGGAGCCGCCGGTCGTGGCGGCGATCTCCTCGGCGCGGGTCACGACGTCCTCGGGCGGGAGGTAGCCGTCCGGCCCTGCGACGGCGACGTGCAGGCCGGCGGTGACGCCGCCGAGCAGGTAGGAGGCCGCCATGTTGTTGGCCGCGTCGCCGACGTACGCGAGCCGCTGACCGGCGAGCGCGCCGATGCCCCCGCGGTGCTGGGCCACCGTGAGCAGGTCCGCGAGGATCTGGCAGGGGTGGAAGTCGTCCGTGAGGGCGTTGACCACGGGCACCCGCGAGACGGCCGCCATCTCCTCGATCCGGTCCTGGCCGAACGTGCGCCACACGATGGCCGAGACCTGGCGGTCCAGGACGCGGGTGACGTCGGCGACGGACTCGCGCACGCCCACCTGGGCGAGGCGGCCGTCGACGATCACCGGGAAGCCCCCCAGCTCGGCGACCCCCGTCGAGAACGAGACCTGGGTGCGCAGGGTCGGCTTGTCGAACAGCACGGCGACACCCTGCGGACCGGCGAGCGGCGCGCGGACGAACCGGTCCTCCCGGAACGCCATGCCGAGCTCGAGCACCTCCCGCTGCTCGTCGGGTGCGAGGTCGTCGTCGCGCAGGAAGTGGCGGGGCATCAGTGCTCCCTTTCAACGGGCAGGCCACCGGGCGTGGCGGAAGGTGTGGTGTCGGGGACGTCGACCGCGGCGAAGAACCGGGCGGCGTCGCGGGCCTGGTCGGCGGTGAGGACGAGGGGCGGTGCGAGGCGGATCGCGTCGGGGGCGACGGCGTTCACGACGAACCCGGCGTCGAGCGCCGCCGCCGCGACCTCGCCGGCGACCGGGCGAGCGAGCTGGACGGCGAGCAGGAGGCCGCGGCCGCGCACGCCGGCGACGAGCGGGTTGCCCGCCGCCTCGATCTCGGTGCGCAGCAGGTCACCGACGCGGCGGACGTTCTCCAGCAGCCCGTCGCGCTCGATCACGCCGAGCGTCGCGAGCCCTGCGGCGGCCGCCACGGGGTTGCCGCCGAACGTCGTGCCGTGCTGGCCACGGCCGAGCAGCGTCGCGGCGCGCTCGCCGTAGGCGATCGCCGCGCCCACCGGGAAGCCGCCGCCGAGCCCCTTGGCCACCGTGACGACGTCGGGCACGACGCCGCCGCCGATCTCGGCCTGCTGGTAGGCGAACCACGAGCCGGTCCGCCCGACGCCGGTCTGCACCTCGTCGAGGACGAGCAGCGCGTCCGCCTCGCTCGTGAGCCGGCGCGCGTGCGCGAGGTACCCCGGCGGCAGGGGCCGCACACCGGCCTCGCCCTGCAGGGGCTCGACCACGAGAGCCGCCACGCCGCCCCGCTCGGCCACCGCGGCCGGGGAGAACGCCTCGTCGAGGGCGGCCGTGTCGCCGAACGGGAGGTGCTCGACCCCGCCGGGCAGCGGCTCGAACGGCTCGCGGTACGCGGCCTTGGCGGTGAGCGCGAGCGCGCCCATCGAGCGGCCGTGGAAGCCGCCCTCGAGTGCCAGGACCCGCGTGCGGCTGCCGTCCTCGCCACGGTTGCGGCGCGCCATCTTGAACGCGGCCTCGACCGCCTCGGTGCCCGAGTTCGTGAAGAACACGCGCGATCCGGCGGGGGCCTCCGCGAGGTGCAGGAGCCGCTCGGCCAGGGAGATCTGCGTGGGCGTGGCGAAGAAGTTCGACACGTGCCCGAGGGTGCCCAGCTGCGCGCTCACCGCCGCGGTGAGGGTGGGGTGCGCGTGGCCGAGGGCGTTGACCGCGATCCCGGCGAGCAGGTCGAGGTAGCGTCGCCCGTCGGCGTCCCAGACGTAGGCGCCCTCGCCACGGACCAGCACACGCTGGGGCGGGCCGAAGGTGTCCATCACCGCGTGGGTGTACCGGCCGGTCCACGCGGCGTTCGAGGCCTCGGCCAGAGCGCCGCCGCTCACGGACTCCAGGGGTGCCACGGTGGTCGCAGGGTCGCTCATGCGCCCGCCTCCTTGCTGTTCGGGACGGCCGCGACGGTGCCGGTGGCCGAGGGCGCCGCGCCCGGCACCACCATGGTCCCGTTGCCGCGGGTGGTGAAGACCTCCAGGAGCACGGAGTGCGGCTGCCGCCCGTCGATGACGGTGGCACGCGGCACGCCGCCCTGCACGGCCCGCAGGCATGCCTCCATCTTGGGCACCATGCCGGCGGTGAGGCTCGGCAGCAGCGCGGCGAGCTCCGGCGCCGCGATCTCCTCGACGAGCGAGTCCTTGTCGGGCCACGAGGTGTACAGGCCTTCGACGTCGGTGAGGACGATGAGCTTCGAGGCGCCGAGCGCGACGGCGAGCGCCGCGGCCGCCGTGTCGGCGTTCACGTTCAGCACCTGGGTGGGGTCGTCCACGTCGGGCGCGACCGTCGACACGACCGGGATGCGGCCGGCGTCGAGCAGGTCCTGCACGGCGGACGGATGGACCTCGACGACGTCGCCGACGAGGCCCACGTCCACCGGCTCCCCGTCGACGACCGCGTGCCGGCGCACCGCGCCGAACAGGCCGCCGTCCTCGCCCGAGAGCCCGACGGCGTGGGGTCCGTGCGCGTTGATGAGGCCCACGAGCTCGCGCGACACCTGGCCCGTGAGGACCATGCGCACCACCTCCATGGCCTCCGGGGTCGTGACACGCAGCCCGCCGCGGAACTCGCTGTGGATGTCGAGGCGCTCCAGCATCGCGTTGATCTGCGGTCCCCCGCCGTGCACCACCACCGGGCGCAGCCCGACCTGGCGCAGGAAGACCATGTCCTGGGCGAACGCGGCCTTGAGCTCGTCGTCGACCATGGCGTTCCCGCCGTACTTGACGACGACGAGCGCGTCCGCGAACTCCTGGAGCCACGGCAGCGCCTCGAGGAGTACCTCGGCCTTCTGCTCGGGTGCGAGCCCGTTCACCACGTCGCTGCTCATGAGCTGTACGCGCTGTTCTCGTGGACGTAGTCGTGCGTCAGGTCGTTGGTCCACACGGTCGCGGAAGCGTCGCCGGCGTGGAGGTCGACCACGACGGTGACCTCCCGGGACGACGCGAGGTCGACGAGCTCGCGCGGCTCCCCCACGCCCTGCGCCCGGCACACCTGCACCCCGTTGACCGTCACGTCGAGCGACAGGGGGTCGAACGGTGCGACGTCCTCGGGCACCGTGCCGACGGCGGCCACGATGCGCCCCCAGTTGGGGTCGTTGCCGAAGATCGCCGCCTTGAACAGGTTGGAGCGGGTCACGGCGCGGGCGACCGTCACCGCTGCCTCCTCGGTCGTGGCGCCAGTGACGGTGACGGCCACGTCGTGGCTGGCCCCCTCGGCGTCGGCCACCAGCTGGCGCGCCAGCGAGGCCGTGACCTCGGTGACCGCGTGGGTCAGGTCCTCGAGCCCGACCTCGACGCCGGACGCGCCGCTGGCGAGCAGGATCACCGTGTCGTTGGTCGACATGCACCCGTCGGAGTCGACGCGGTCGAACGTCGCGGCCGTGGCGGCGCGCAGGGCGGCGTCGGCCGTGGCGGCGTCGACGACGGCGTCCGTGGTGACCACGGAGAGCATCGTCGCGAGGCCGGGGGCGAGCATGCCGGCGCCCTTCGCCATCCCGCCCACGCGCCAGCCGTCCCGTTCTGCGAGGGCCTGCTTGGACACGGTGTCGGTGGTGCGGATCGCGTCGGCCGCGGCGTCTCCGCCGTCGGCCGCGAGCGCCGCCGCTGCCGCGTCGACGCCGCCGAGCAGGGCGTCGAGGTCGAGGCGCACGCCGATGAGGCCGGTGCTGCACACGAGCACGTCGCCCGCGCCGACCTCGTCCCGGGGGTCCGCGGCGCCGGCCGAGAGCACGGCGGCGACGTGCTCCGCCGTGCGGTGCGTGTCGCCGAACCCCTCGGGCCCGGTGCACGCATTCGCGCCGCCCGCGTTCAGGACGACGGCGCGCGCGGCGCCGTCGGACACGGCCTGCCGGGTCCACACCACGGGAGCGGCCTGCACGCGGTTGGTCGTCAGCACCGCCGCGGCCGTGCGTCGGGGACCGTCGTTGACGACGAGCGCGACGTCGCGCGCCCCCGTCGACTTGAGGCCGGCGGCGACGCCGGCGGCACGGAACCCGGCCGGTGCGGTGATGGTCACGGTGCGACTCCTTCGGTGACGAGGCCTGCCGTCTCCGGCAGACCGAGGGCGAGATTCATGGCCTGGACCGCCTGGCCGGCGGTGCCCTTGACCAGGTTGTCGACGGCGGTGACCGTCACGACGCGGCCGGCGGCCTCGTCGAGGGCGACCTGCACGAGCGCGGTGTTGGCACCGAGGGTGGCGGCGGTGGTGGGCCACTGTCCCTCGGGCAGCAGCTCGACGAAGGGCTCGTCCGCGTACGCGTCGGCCCAGGCCGCGCGCACGTCGGCGGCGGTGGCACCCTCGTGGCCGGGCGCGAGCCGGGCCGTGACGGTCGCGAGGATGCCCCGGGACATCGGGACGAGGACGGGCGTGAAGCTGATCGACACCTCGTCCGCCCCCGCGACGCGCAGGTTCTGGGTGATCTCGGGGATGTGGCGGTGGGTGCCCCCCACCGCGTACGGGGCGGCGGAGCCGAGTCCCTCGGCGGCGAGCAGGTGCGGCTTGAGGGACTTCCCGGCCCCCGAGTACCCGTTGGCGAGCACGGCGACGACGTCGACCGGGCTCACCAGGCCGGCGGCCACGCCGGGCTGGAGCCCGAGCGTGACGGCCGTGACGTTGCAGCCGGGCACGGCGACGCGTCGTGCGCCGGCCAGGCGGTCGCGCTGGGTGCCGGTGACCGTCCCCGGACCGTCGGCGTGCAGCAGCTCGGGCAGCCCGTAGGGCCAGGTGCCCGCGTGGGCCGAGCCGTAGAACTGCTCCCAGTCGGCGGCCGAGGCGAGGCGGTGGTCGGCGCCCAGGTCGAGGACGAGCACGTCGTCCGGGAGCTGGGCGGCGATCTCGCCGGACGCCCCGTGCGGGAGGCCGAGGACGACGACGTCGTGGCCGGCGAGCGCCTCGGGTGTGGTCGGCTCCAGCACGCGGTGCGCGAGCGAGCGCAGGTGCGGCTGCAGCGCGCCGAGCCGCGCCCCCGCGTTCGAGTGCGCCGTGAGCGTGCCGACCTCCAGCGCGGGGTGGCGTGCCGCCAGGCGCAGGAACTCGCCCCCGGCATACCCGGAGGCACCGGCGACGGCGACACGGAACGTGCGCGACTCAGTGCTGACCATATGCAGCACTATACATACCTATGCATGCCGCCAGGGACGCTCGCCCACACTGCGGCCGCGTCGTCAGTCGACCAGCGGCAGGTACATCACGTGCAGCCCGACGTAGCCGTGGGCGGGGCTGCGGAAGGCACCGGGGACGGTGCCGACGACCTCGAACCCCAGCGAGCGCCACAGGCGCACGGCGACCTCGTTCGACTCCACGACCGCGTTGAACTGGATCCCGCGGAACCCCTGCTCCCGGTGCCAGGCGACCACGTGCTCACCGAGCGCCCTGCCTACCCCGAGGCCTCGCGCGGCGGGCGACACCATGAAGGACGCCGTGCCCACGTGGTCGCCGTGGCCGGGGCGGTTCGGCCCCATCTTGGCCGTGCCCAGCACCGTGCCGTCCGCGCCCTGCGCGACCACGGTCGCGCCCGGCGGCCGCTCCATCCACAGCTCGCGACCCTGCGCGCTCGTGAGGTCCGGCGGGTAGACGTACGTCTCGCCCTCGCGGACGACGCCCTCGACGATCGGCCACAGGGCGGCCCAGTCGTCGTCGGTCGCAGGGCGGATGGTGAAGGTGGCAGAGGTGTCTCGGGTCACAGGCGAAGCATAGGGTCGAGGTCGTGACCTCCACCCAGACCATTCTCGAGCTCACGGACTGGCGACGCCGGGTCGCCCAGCTGTACGCGGCCGTGCGCGCCGAGCCGGACCCGGCCCACGGTCACGGGCTGTGGCGCACCGGGCGCGACACCCTGTTCCGCACCCACCCGCAGAGCCCGCTCCCTGCGGGCGACCCGCTGCGTTCGACGGGCCTGCCATGCTGGCCCTACGACCCTTCGCTCCGGTTCGAGCTGCCGCTGCAGGCGGCCGAGCCGGCCACCCTCGCCGTCGACACCGGCGCGGACGGGACCACCACGATGGAGCGGGTCGGCGTTCTGGAGCTGCCGGGCCTCGGCACGCTCGACGCCTGGTGGCTGGCCCAGTACGGCGGCGGGCTGTTCGTCCCGCTGCGCGACGGCACCGCCGGCTCCGGGTCGTACGGCGGCGGCCGCTACCTGCTCGACACCGTCAAGGGCGCCGACCTCGGCGGCGCGGACGGCCGCGTCGTCGTGGACCTGAACTTCGCCTACCACCCCTCGTGCCGCTACGACCCTGCATGGACCTGCCCGCTCGCGCCGGCCGGCAACCGCCTGGACGCACCGGTGCGCGCCGGGGAGCGGATGCCCTGACCCCTGCCGCCGGGCTGACGCTCGACGGTCGTGCGTAGGCTCGGAGACATGCACGCAGTCATGGCCCGCGCGGCGGGTGGTCCCGAGGTCCTGGAGTACGTCGAGCAGCCCGACCCGTCGCCCGGCCCCGGCGAGCTCCTCGTCCGCGTGGCGGCCGCCGGCGTCAACTTCATCGACACCTACCGACGCGGCGGCGTCTACCCGATGGACTACCCGCACGTCGTGGGGGTCGAGGGGGCGGGCACCGTCGAGGCGCTCGGCGACGGCGTCGAGAACTTCGTGGTCGGCGACCGGGTGGCCTGGAACGAGGCCCCCGGCTCCTATGCCGAGCTCGCCGTCGTCCCCGCGACGAACGCCGTGGCCGTGCCCACGGGTCTCGACCTCGTGCCGGCCGCGGCCCTCCCGCTCCAGGGCATGACCGCGCACTATCTGGTCGCGTCCACCTTCGAGGTCGGCCCGGGTCACGACGTGCTGCTCACCGCCGGCGCCGGCGGCGTCGGGCTGCTCGCCACCCAGCTCGCGACGGCCCGCGGCGGCCGTGTCATCACCACGGTCTCCTCGCCCGAGAAGGCCGCCCTGTCGTCCGCGGCCGGGGCCGCGCACACCGTGGACTACGCGGCCATGGACGACATCGCCACCGAGCTGCCCGCCGTCGTGCGCGACCTCACCGACGACCGTGGCGTGCACGTGGTCTACGACGGCGTGGGCCGAGCGACGTTCGACGCCTCGCTCGCGTCGTTGCGGCCCCGCGGCACCCTGGTGCTGTTCGGCGGCGCGTCCGGCCAGGTGCCGCCGTTCGACCCGCAGCGCCTCAACAGCGGCGGATCCCTGTACCTCACCCGGCCGACGCTGGCGCACTACACGCTCACCCGCGCCGAGCTGGAGTGGCGCGCGTCCGAGGTGCTCGGCGCCGCCGCGTCGGGCGACCTGGACGTCCGCGTGGGTGCGACGTTCGCCCTCGCCGACGCCGAGCAGGCCCACCGCGCCCTCGAAGGGCGAGCCACGACGGGCAAGGTGCTCCTGGTCCCCTAGCAGGATCTCGGGCGCGACCTACCCCGGCCTGGTGCCCGCCCTCGTCTCGCACTAGTATCTCGACATCAAGAGACTTGACGTCGAGAGGATTCGCCGTGGCCGACTGGTCCCCCACCGCCTACCTGCGCTACACCGACGAGCGCTCCCGCCCGTACGGCGAGCTCCTCGCCCGCGTGCAGCGCGAACCGGCGAGCATCGTGGACCTCGGCTGCGGCCCCGGCCACCTCACCCCCGTGCTGCGCGGACGATGGCCGGACGCCTCGTTCGTCGGGCTCGACTCCTCCCCCGCGATGATCGAGCGCGCCCGGACGGCGGACCCGGACGGCCGCTACGAGCTCGGCGACGTGCGCGACCACGCCGCCGGCCGAGGTCCGTCACCCGAGGCGGACCTCGTCATCAGCAACGCCACCCTCCAGTGGGTGCCGGGGCACCGTGACCTGCTCCCGGCGCTCGCCGCCACAGCACGTCAGACGTTCGCGTTCTCCGTGCCCGGGAACCACGACGCGCCCAGCCACCGGCTGCTGCGGGAGGTCGCGGCGCGCGCCCCCTACGCCGCCGCCGTCGGGCAGGTGGAGCGACGAGCCGTCGCCGACCCCGCCGAGTACCTGGAGATCCTCGCCGCCCCCGGCTGGTCCGTCGACGCGTGGGAGACCACCTACACGCACGTGCTCGGCGGCGAGGACCCCGTCCTGCGCTGGATCTCCGCGACGGGCGCACAGCCGGTGCTGCACGCCCTGGACGCCCACGACGCCGCGCACGGCACGTCCCTGCGCGCACGGTTCGACGCCGAGCTCGGAGCAGAGCTGCGCGGCGCCTACCCGCGACGTCCGTTCGGCACGCCCTTGGAGTTCCGCCGGGTGTTCGCGGTCGCGACACGGACAGCCTGACGACGACCCCGGCCGCCGGTCGTAGGCTCAGGCCGTGACCGACACCACCCACCCGATCCGCATCGGGGTCCAGCTCCAGCCGCAGCACGCCGACTACCCGCAGATCCGCGACGCCGTCCGGCGCGCGGAGGACGCCGGGGTCGACGTGATCTTCAACTGGGACCACTTCTTCCCTCTGTCCGGCGACGCCGACGGCAAGCACTTCGAGTGCTGGACCATGCTCGGCGCGTGGGCCGAGCAGACCGAGCGCGTGCAGATCGGCGCGCTCGTCACCTGCAACTCGTACCGCAACCCCGAGCTGCTCGCGGACATGGCCCGCACCGTCGACCACATCAGCGGCGGCCGGCTGATCCTCGGCATCGGCGCGGGCTGGTTCGCCAAGGACTACGAGCAGTTCGGCTACGACTTCGGCACCGCGGGCTCGCGCATCGCCGAGCTGGGCGAGGCCCTGCCCCGCATCAAGGCACGGCTCGCCGCCGGCAACCCCGCGCCGACCCGCGAGATCCCGGTCCTGATCGGCGGCGGGGGCGAGAAGAAGACCCTGCGCCTGGTGGCGGAGCACGCCGACGTGTGGCACTCCTTCGGCGACGTCGACACCCTGGCCCGCAAGTCCGCGATCCTCGACGAGCACGGCGCGGCCGTCGGGCGCGACACCGCGACCCTCGTGGAGCGCTCCGTGGGCGTGTCGGCCCCGCCCGAAGAGGTCGGGCAGGACCTGCTCGACGCCGGGGCGACGCTCTTCACCATCGGGTCGAGCGGCCCCGACTACGACCTGTCCCTCGTCGAGCAGTGGGTGCGCTGGCGCGACGAGCGCCGGTGAACCCCCGGCCGGGGTGCCACGGTCAGCGACCGGTGAGCACCTCGGTCAGCGGGTCGTCGTCCGCCGCCGGCTGCACCCGCAGCCGGCGCGCGGC
>NZ_JBHUWC010000090.1:0-15961 GCF_042670225.1 Isoptericola sp. NPDC057191
GAATTCCCCCGGGAATTCACGCCGATTTCGTACCCACAACAATCACAGGGCGGTGCCGACGAGGACGGGTTCGGCCTCGAGCTCGATGCCGAAGGCGTCCTTGACGCCGTCGCGCACGGTGCGCGCGAGGGCGACGAGGTCGGCCGCGGTCGCGCCGCCGCGGTTGGTCACGGCCAGCGTGTGGCGGGTCGAGAGGCGCGCGGGGCTGTGCTCGCCCGCGAGGCCGAAGCCCTTGGTGAACCCGGCGTGCTCGATGAGCCACGCGGCGCTCGTCTTGACGAGGGTCGGGTCGACGACGCCGAGGGCGGGACCCACGGTCGACTCGGGCGTCGCCGACCGCACGGGGAAGCGCGGGGCGTCCTCGGGCAGGTCCTCCGCGGCGTCCGCCGGCAGCACGGGGTTGGTGAAGAACGACCCGGCGGACCAGCGGTCGTGGTCAGGGGCGGGAGCGCCGCCCACGCCGTCGAGCAGCATGCCCTTGCCGCCGCGCAGCTCGAGCACCGCCTCCCGCACCTCGGCCGACGGGGCGCGGCTGCCGACCTCGACGCCGAGCCGGCGGGCCAGCTCGCCGTAGCCGACGGGCGCGGACAGGCTGCCCAGGCGCATCTGCAGGTTCACCTCGAGCACCACGTACCGCGGGGTCGGGTACCAGGGGGCACCCTCGCCGCCGCCGGTGCGCATCGTGCGCTTGAGCAGCGACGTGCGGTAGCCGAAGCCGAGCGACGCGAGCGGGAACGTCTTCATGCCGCCCGTGGCGCGGTCCCAGGTGCGCACCGACGCGACGACCCCGGACACCTCCTGGCCGTACGCGCCGATGTTCTGCACAGGGGCGGCGCCGACCGTGCCGGGGATGCCGGACAGCGCCTCGACGCCCACCCACTCGTTCGCCACGGCCTCGGCCACGAAGGCGTCCCAGTCCTGACCGGCGGGCAGGCGCAGGCTCGCCCCGCCGCACGCACCGTCGGTGCCGCACGAGTCGGCGAGGTCCGCGTCGAGGCCCTGGCGCACGTCGCGCACGACGACGCCCGCGAACCCCTCGTCCGCGACCAGCAGGTTGGAGCCGCCGCCGATCACCAGGAGCGGCTGCCCGGCGTCGTCCGCCGCGCGCACCGCGTCGATGAGCTCCGCCTCCGACTCGGCCTCCACGTAAGCGTCGACGGGACCGCCGACGCGCAGCGTCGTCAGCTCGGAGAGCGCGGGGGTCGACGTGGTCGACACGGCCGAAGTGGCCGAGGTGGCGCCGTCCGCGGTGGTCGCGGACGGCTCGGTGGTGGGCGAGGCGGGCACGGCGGAAAGACTCACCCGTCCAGCGTACGCGCCGGGTCCGGGGCGGCCGGCAGCGGCTTCGCCGCGCCCGCGACGACCAGGCCCAGCGCCACGGGCACCGCCAGCACGAGCAGCGCGTCGCGGTAGCCGACGTGCTCGGCGAGGAAGCCGATGAGGGCCGGTCCCACGAAGAACGCCGAGTAGCCGACGGTCGAGACGACCGAGACGCGCAGGGCCGCGCGGCGCGGGTCGTCGGAGGCCGCGGACATGCCCAGCGGGAAGCCGAGGGAGGCGCCCGCGCCCCAGATCGCGACGCCCACGAGCGCCACCCACAGCGTCGGCACGAGCGCGAAGACGAGGACGCCGACCAGCGCCGCGGCGCCGCACGCCCGCAGCATGGGGACGCGCCCGTACCGGTCGATCAGGGACGTGCCCGCCAGCCGCGCGAGCGTCATCGCGCAGAGGAAGACGGCGAGGCCGATCGCCCCGATCGAGTCGTCCACGCGGAAGCCGTCGACGACGGCGAGACCGACCCAGTCGTTCGCCGCGCCCTCGGTGAGCGCCGCGGCGAGGACGACGAGCCCGACCAGCAGGGTGCGGGACTCCCGCCACGTCGCCAGCGTGTCGCGCAGCGTGTGACCGGTCCCGGTGTCAACGGCGGTCGCCGGGTCCGCCTGCGTGTCCGGGGTGGTCGACCCGGTCGACGCGGTCGAACCGGTCGATCCGTCCGCCGCGTGCGCCGTCGGCTCGAAGAACCGCACGCACACCAGGACGACCACCAGGTCGACCAGCACCACCGTGATGACGTGCAGCGACAGCGGCACGCCGGCGTGCGCCGCGAGGGCTCCCACGCCCGCGCCGGCGACGGTGCCGAGCGAGAACCCCGCGTGGAAGCGCGGCATGACGGACCTGCCGAGACGCTGCTCGACGACGGCGCCCTCGAGGTTCATGGCGGCGTCCCAGATGCCGACGCCCATGCCGCCGAGGAAGAGGCCGACCCGCACCACGAGCGGTTGGCCGGCGTCGACGGCGAGCGTCGTGACGGAGAAGCCGACGGCGGCCAGTGCCGCGAACGCCACACAGGTGCGGGCGGCCCCGATGCGCGAGGCGATCATGCCGGACAGCGGCAGCGCGACGAGCGAGCCGATGGAGGCGGTGAGCAGGAGAAGCCCCATCTGCTCCGCCGTGAATCCCAGGCCGTCACGCACGGCGGGGAGGCGCGAGGCCCAGGTCGCCATACCCACTCCCGCCACGACGAAGACGGTGAAGACGGCCCAGGCGGCCCGCACAGCGTGCGCGGGCGGGGCGTCGAGGCGCACGCGGGGAGGCTCGGAGGTCACAGGACGACGCTTCCCGATTCCGCCACCAGCGTCAAATCGTTTCGAGCACGCTGTCGGCGGCGCGGGTAGGCTGACGCCCCGACACCTCCGGAAGGAGCCCCATGGGTCGCAGCAACGCCGCCCGACCGACGCTCGCCCGGGTGGCCGAGCTCGCAGGCGTCTCGGTCTCCACGGCCTCGTTGGCGTTCTCCGGCGCGGGTCCGATCACCGCCGAGACCCGGGACAAGGTCCTCGCTGCCGCCGCCGAGCTGGGCTACTCCGGCCCCAACCCGCTCGGACGACAGCTCCGCTCCGGTCGGTCAGGCATCGTGGGCGTCGTCCTCGGCGACCAGCCGGGGCGCGCGTTCCGCGACCCCGTGGCGGTCAAGGTGCTCGACGGCCTCGTCGACGTGCTCGGTGCCGAAGGGCTCGGCGTGCTGCTCATCCCCGGTGTGCGCGCGGCCGCCGTGCCCGCCTCCCCGGACGGCGGCCCCGCGCCGCTGCCCGCCGTCGACCCGCTCCTAGAGTCCGCCGCCATGGACGTGGCCGTGCTGGTGTGGGGCGTGCTCACCGACGACGCGACCCTCGCCGCGCTGCGTCGCCGCGACGTGCCCGTCGTCGTCGGCGAGGGCGGCCGGGTGGACGGCGCCCCCCTGGTCGCGCTCGACGACCGCGCCGGCACCGCGCTGGCCGTGCGGCACCTCAAGGAGCTGGGGCACACCCGCATCGCGGAGATCACGCTGCCCCTGGACGCCGACGAGCGGTCCGGCCCGATCGACGCGGGCCGCCTCGCCCAGGCCGACCGCACCTCCACCCGGCACCGGCTGGACGGGGTGCGCGACGAGGTGGAGCCGGTCATCTCGTGGGAGACGCCCGCCTCCCTCGTGGAGCACGGCCGCGACGCGGCCACCGAGATCCTCGGCGCGTGGGTGCCCGAGACGGAACGCCCGACGGCGATCGTCGCGCACTCCGACCTCCTTGCCGCCGGCGCCGTCATCGCCGCCCGCGAGCTCGGCCTACGCGTGCCCGACGACGTGTCGATCGCCGGGTTCGACGGGATCGACCTGCCCTGGCTCTCCCCCGACGTGCTCACCAGCGTGCACCAGCCGTTGCGGGCCAAGGGCGTCGCGCTCGGGCACGCCGTGCTGGGCGTGCTGGCGGGCGAGGAGCCCACCTGCACCACGCTGCCCGTCGAGCTGGTGCCCGGCACCACGACGGGCCCCGTCCCCTCCGAGGTGCGGCCCGCCGACCCCCAGGCGTAGTCGCTCCTAGACGCCCGCGCCGGCAAGGATCGCCTCCGCGCGCTCCCGCGGCAGGAAGGCCAGCACGGCTTCCTTCGGCCCCTGCGGTGACTCGAACCGCACCGTGCCGGCCGGCTCGAAGCCGAACGCGACCATGCGGGAGATCGCGGACCGGTTGCGGGCGTCCGGCTCCACCACGAGCCGCCGCACCCCCGGGGATGCGAGCGCCAGTCCCAGCACGGCGGGGCCGACGGCCGTCCACGGCGCGACGCCGTACCGCTGCGCCGGCCCGTCGCCGCCCTTGAAGAAGTGCATCCCCACGTCGCCGGGGAGCACGTCGTAGGCGGTCGCGACCGGGTCGTCCTCGGGGTGGTAGAGCTGCACGAGCACGACGGGCTCGCCGTCCCAGCGCACCAGGTAGGCGTGGTGCGTGGGCAAGGAGTCGACGAACGCGTACGTGGCGCTCAGCTCCTCGCGGCTGAGCCCGGCCAGCCCCCAGAAGCCCGCGTGCGGGCGGTTGACCCAGTCGTGCAGCACCTCCACGTCCGCGACGGGGTCCAGGACGTGGGCGGTGAAGGTGCCGGCGCCCGGCACGTCCGTGCGCCACACCTCCTCGCCGCGTGCGCCGGTCAGCAGTCGGGTCTGGTCGGTCATCGGGCTCTCCGTGTCGGGTCGGTCGGCAAGGGTTCGGGGCGCAGCCGCGCCCAGTCGGTCTCGATCTGCTCGGTGCTGCCCACCGCCCACGTCGGGTGCTGGTCCGCGAAGTGGGGCGAGCGCGGGTCGCCGGCGGCGCCGAACGGCACGCCCCACCGGCTGCGGCGCCGGTCGCCCAGGTCCCACACCCAGCGCGCCACCGACCCCCTCGACGCCGCGTAGGTCAGTCCCGGCACGCCGCCCGTGCAGCGCACGGAGTCGCCCGCTCCACCGAGCGGGACGGGCGGCACGACGGGCACGGTCGCACCGGGGACCAGGTCGAGGGCGTGCAGCGGCGCGAGGCGGTGCAGGTCGCCCCAGGTCCGGGCGTCGTCGGGGTCGCCGAGGTCCGCGAGCGCGCACACGGCGGCGGCGCGGGCGTCGACGACGCCGGACGCGAGCACGACGGCGAGCGCGTCGCCGACGCGGGCGACGACGTCGAGCCACGGGGCGAACACGGCAGGCAGGCCGTGCGGGGCGTGCAGCGGTGCGAGCGCCGGGTCGGCGGCCACGCGGCGCACGAGGGCGTGCCGCCAGCGGGCGAACAGCGCGGCGTCCGCGTCGCCGGGGTCCATCGCGGCGCCGGCCGCCACCCACGCCCGCAGCCGGGCGGCGCGCGGGTCGCCGACGTCGGCGAGCCGCACGACCAGCTCAGCCGCACCGCCGTCGCGGGTGTCGGCCAGCACGCGGTCCTGGGTCGCGGCCGTCTCGCCGCCGGGCGGCGGGTCGGCGAGCAGCGCCCGGACCCGGGGGCCGCGGTGCGGCGCGTACGCGTGGCCGAGGTCGAGGCCCGGGCCGGCGGGGCGGTCGTTGGCGTCCACCGCGACCCCGGTGACGGCGACGGGCGCAGGCAGGTCGCGCCACCGGGGCGCACCGGCGGCGCCGGCTGCTCCGGCGGCTCTGGCGGGCGTCGGCACGACGCGGCCCGACGGCGGCACGACCGGCACCCGGCCGGCCGTCAGGCTCAGCACCTCGCCGGTGGAGTCGGCGGCGAGCACGCGGTTCACCGGGTCGACCCAGCCCGCGAACGCCGCGGCGACGTCGCGCGCCGTCCGCGCCCGCTGGAGGGCGCGCCACGCCGCCACCCCGGCGTCGGCCGTGACCCGCACGGGCCAGCGCAGGCTGTGCCGGTCCGTCACGAGGGGACCGCGCGGCGTCTCGGCCCACGGCACGTCGACCGGGTCACCGCCCCGCACGGGCACCGTCTCGGTGCCGGACGCCACGACCTGCGCCGCCACCGTCGGTGCGTCGTCCCCCTCCGCGCACAGCTCGACGTGGTGCGCCATCGCGTTGGTGATGCCCCACCCGACCGCGCCCTGGGGCGTCTCGGCGTGCCCCAGGTGCAGCACGCCGGGCACGCCGGGGAAGGCGAGACCGAGGACGTCGTGGCCCGGACGGGCCAGCCGCACCTGCTGGTACACGCCCGGCAGCTCCAGGAGGCGGTGCGGGTCGCCGGCCAGCAGCGGCGCGCCGGAGGCGGTGCGCGACCCGTGCAGCGCCCAGGCGTTCGACCCCGACGACGGGCCGCCGTCCACGGCGCCCCACCACCCGGCGGCCTCCGCGCCGAGCGTGCGCGTCACGTGCTCGCGCCACAGCAGGTGCGGGAACCCGCTGAACAGCACGTGGTGCACCAGGAACGTGCCGACGGGCGTCCACGGGTGCCAGGGTTCGTCGTCCGGCAGCGGGGCACCACCGAGCGCGCGGGCGAGCTCGGCCCGCTCGGGCGAGTCCCGGCCGCCCGCGTCGAGTCCCGCGCGGACCCCGTCGGCGTACGCGGACAACCACTCCTGCTCGGGCGCCGCGAGCGCCGCCCAGACGCGCCGGGTGGTGTCGGCGAGCCGGACGCGGACGGCGAACCGGTCCCACTCCAGGCCCGCGGGACCGAGCCGGGCGGCGACCCGGCCCTCGCCGTACCAGCGGTCCACGTCGAGCTGCCAGCCGCGGTCCAGCGCGGTGACGTAGCCCTGGCCGAAGGCGAGGTCCGCCTCGGAACCGGCGCGCACGTGCGGCACCCCCCGCGGGTCGCGGAAGAGCTCGAAGCGGTCGCCCGCGCGGCGCGACGGGTCGCTCACGGTGCCCCCGGTGCGGTCACCGGGTCCGCGACCGGGCTCGCCACCGGGCTGGCCGACGGGCTCGCCACCGGGTTGGCCACCGGGTTGGCCAGGGTGCCGGCGTACAGCAGCGAGCCGGACTGGTCGGCGAGGTCGACCATCTGCAGCGTGTTGCGCAGCTGGAGGCGGTTGAGGCACGAGTGCGCGAACCGCGCCCCCCGCAGCTCGACCCGGCCGGCGAGGTCGGGGTGCTCGTCGCCGTGCCGGTCGAGAACGTCGCCCACCACCGCCCAGAACCGGTCCTCGGCGAGCACGCCGTCCACGGCGAGGATGCCGGCGAGGTGGCGCAGCACGCCGTCGAACACGTCGGTGAAGATCGACAGCGCCTTCTGGTCGGCGTCGACGACGGCGCGGACCCGCTCGACGCCGGCCGGCAGCTCGCGGTGCCCGAGCACGGCGACCTCCTCCCCGATGTCCTTCATGAGCACCCGCCGGACCACGCCGTCGCGCAGCACGAGCACGAGGTTCTCCCCGTGCGGCATGAACGCCAGGTCGTGGGCGCGCAGGCAGTGCACCAGCGGGTACAGGTAGGCGTCGAGGTAGGCGCGGAGCCAGGCCTCGGGCGCGATCCCGGAGGTGCGCACCAGGGCGGTGGCGAACGCACGCCCGGACGCGTCGCGGTGCAGCAGGCTCGCCATGGTGGCGAGCCGCTCCCCCGGCGCGGTCCGCGGCACGGGGGACTCGCGCCACAGGGCCGCGAGCATCTTGCGGTGCGCGCTGGGGCGGGCGGTGCGGTGGTAGACGTCGCCGGTGTACCCGATCGACGCGCGCTCGCGCAGGACGCCGAAGCCACCCTCCCGCAGGGTGGCGTCCTCGGCGACGATCCCGGCCACCCAGTCGTTGATCTCCGGCGTGGCGCGCATGTACGCCGGGGACAGGCCCCGCAGGAAGCCCATGTTCTGGATCGCGAGCGCCACCTTGACGTAGTGCCGCTCCGGCCGCGTGCGGTTGAACATCGTGCGGATGGACTGCTGCGGCTGGTACTCGTCGGAGCCCGTCCCGAGCGGCACGAGGTCGCCGCGTGCGACGTCCGCCGCGAACGTGACCGGAACCCGGTGCTGCCACTGCCACGGGTGCACGGGCAGGTAGAGGTACTCGGCCGGGTCGAGACCGCGCGCCGTCAGCCGGTCCGCGAACGCGGCGCGCTCGGCGCCCGTGAGCTCGCCGTCGTACAGGCTCGCCTCGGTCAGCCCGTCGCCGACGGCGAGGTGGGCGTGCTCGCGTCGCGCGGCCAGCCAGACGAGGCGCAGGCGCTCGCCGCGTTCCGGCGCGTACGCGAGGTAGTCGTCCAGGGAGAAACCGATGCGGCCGTTGTTGGCGAGGAACCCCGGGTGCCCCTCGGTCATCGCCGCCTCGGCCGCCTGGAACGCGTCGGCACGACGACGGTCGTCGTCCGCGGCGTCGACGGCGTCCGCCGGGCGAGGGTCGGGGGCGAGCGCCGCCAGGAGGGCCGGGACCTGCGGCGACGCCCCGCTCAGCTCTCGGTCGCGCTTGGCGCAGGCCGCGGCGAGGGTCGACGACAGCTCCTCCAGGTAGGTCGCGACCAGGTCGTCGGGGATCTGCAGCAGCGGCTGCAGCTCCGCGACCAGCTCGAGGGCGTCCACGGGCAGGTCGGTCCCGCCCGGGGCCGTCCGGGTGATCGACGCCGGGTCCACCACCCAGTGCTCCAGCGCGAACGTGCGCGCCGCGAACCGGTACGTCGCGCCGTCGAGCTCCAGCACGAACCACCGCGGGACACCCGACCCCTCGTTGTGAGCGGGCGATTGGCCCGGTGTCGCATCGGAAACGGGGTCAAACGCCCGCTCACAGCGCTCGTGGGCAGGCTCGGGCTCGGGGCGGAAGAGGCGCTCGTGCGCGAGCTCCGCGAGCGCCTTGGCGGCGAGGTGCCGGTGGGCGTGCTCGGCGAGGTCGGGGCGCAGGTGCGGCGCGAGACCCGGGTCGGCGGCGCCGCCCGCGCCGGCGAGGGCGCCGAGCGGGGAGGCCGCGAAGTCCGCCCGCGTGCAGACGCTCAGTGCCGCGCGCTTGGCGTGCCCGCCCTCGTCGATCTCGATGTCGCGCAGCACGCGGAAGCCGGCCGCGGCGTTCTTCGCGGCGATCGCGCGGTTGCGCACGTCGGGCTCGACGACGACCCGCGCCGCCCCACGGCCGTGCGGCGCCGGGGACAGGCAGAACTGGAGCACGGCGGCCATCACCGCGTCGGTGAGGCCGGGCCGCCGGGCGGCCGCGTCGTCCGGCGGCGGGGCGACGAGCAGGTGCATGCCGAGGTCGCCCGGCGCGGCGTCGTGCACGCCGACGAGGAGCACCCGGGCAGGGTCGTACGTCTCGGCGTAGAACGCGGGCACGCCGTCCACGCGCCCGAGCCAGCCGTCCTGGTCGGGGTCGGCGGCGACGGCGTCCAGGTACGCGCGCACCTCGCCCACCGCCAGGTGGCCCATGTGCCAGAACGCGGACGCGGGATGGGTCAGCCAGGAGTGCAGGGCCGTCGCGTCGCGCGCGGGGTCCACCGGCTCGAGCGTGACGGCGTCGGAGGTCACGCGGGCGGTGCGGGGCTCGGCCTGGACGCTCATCGGGCCACCTCCTGCACCGGCTCGCGGGTGGGCGCGGCGGGTGCGCCGCCCGGAAGGCCGAACGTCTGGAACGCGATGCGGCTCTCGACCGGGTACGGCTCGCGCCCGGTCACCTGCGCGAGGATCACGGAGTTGCGCCACGGCGCGAACCCGAGGTCGGGCGCCGTCACACCGTGCGTGTGCGCCTCGGTGCCGCCCACGTGGAGGCGCCCGCCGGCCCCAGCCGTGTAGTCGCGCGCCACGTCCACGCGGCCGAGCTCGTCCAGGTCGACCAGGCCGGGCGCGACGAACCCGGGCACGCCCGACCCGTAGCCGGTGGCGGCGACCACGGCACGCGTCCGGTGCTCCGCCGTCGTGCCCAGCTGACCGTGCCGCAGGGTGAGGACGTGCTCCCCCGCCCCGCCCGCGCCGTCGGGCTCGAACCTCGCCGCGACCACCTCCGTGTCGGACAGGAGCGTGGTCGGCACCTCGCGCCCGAGGGCGGACTTGCGGTACAGGGTGTCGTAGATCTCGTCGACCAGGTCACCGCTGATGCCCTTGTACAGCGCACGCTGCTCGCGGCCGAGGATCTCCCGCAGCTCGGTGGGCAGCGCCCGGTAGTGGTCGGTGTACTCCGGCGACGTCATCTCGAGCGTGAGCTTCGTGTACTCCATCGGGAAGAAGCGCGGCGAGCGCGTCACCCAGTCCACCCGGTGCGTCCCCGGCGCGGCGTCCTCCAGCAGGTCGCGGTACACCTCGGCGGCCGACTGCCCGGAGCCGACGACGGTGACCGCGCCCGTGCCCGCCAGCGCGTCACGGTGCGGCAGGTACTCCGCGCTGTGCACCACCGGGCCCGCGCCCGGGTGCCGGGCCGCCTCCGCCGCGAGGGCGGCGAGGGGGCCCGGGAGCCGTGGCGTCGTGCCGACGCCGAGGACGACGTGCCGCGCGCGGTACGTCTCGGTGCCGCCGCCCGCCAGGCGGGCCGTGACGACGAGGTCGCCCGTCGCGTCGTCGCGGTCCACCCGCACGACCTCTCGGCCCCACCGCAGGGAGGTGAGCCGGTCGGCCGCCCAGCGGCAGTACTGGTCGTACTCGGCGCGCAGCGGGTAGAACGACTCGCGGATGTAGAACGGGTACAACCGGCCCGTGGCCTTGAGGAAGGCGAGGAACGAGTACGGCGACGTCGGGTCGGCCATCGTCACCAGGTCGGCCAGGAACGGCACCTGGATCGTCGCGCCCTCGAGCATCATGCCCGGGTGCCAGCCGAACCCGTCGCGCTGGTCCAGGAACACGGCGTCGACGTCGGGCAGCGGGTCCGCGAGCGCCGCGAGCCCCAGGTTGAACGGCCCGATGCCGATGCCGACGAGGTCGTGGGTGTGCGTGCTGCGGGTCATCGGACGGCCTCCGAGAGGGTGGAGCGGGCGGGGAGCCGGGGGTGCGTGCCACGGCACGGCGGGGCGTCGAGCTCGATCAGCTCCTCCCCGGCGAGCAGCCCGTGCGCGGTGGAGCGCACCAGGTCGAGCACGCCGCGCACGTCGTCGAGGGTGGCGTCCGGGTTGAGCAGGGTGAGCTTGAGGCACGGCCGCCCGTCGATCACCGTCTTGGCGACGAGGGCGCGGCCGGAGTCGAACAGCACGCGCCGCACCCGCGGGACGAGGCCGTCGGCGCGGGCGTCGTCCACCCCGTCGGGCTGGAAGCGGAACAGCACGGTGGACAGGTCGGTCGGGGCCAGGAGCCGCAGCTCCGGGTCGTCCGCGAGGTCGGCGTGGACGGCGGCCGCGAGGTCGCAGACGGCGTCCACCATCGCCCCGACGCCGTCGGCGCCTACGGCGCGCAGCGTGGCCCAGAGCTTGAGGGCGTCGAACCGGCGCGTGGTCTGCAGGGACCTGTCCACGAGGTTGAGGTCGGGGTTCGGCTCGCCCGCCTCCTCGGCCGGGTTGAGGTAGTCGGCGTGCCAGGTCGCGCGGGCCAGGTCGGCGGCCTCGCGGACCAGCAGCGCGCTCGACGACACCGGCTGGAAGAACGTCTTGTGGAAGTCCACCGTGACGCTGCGCGCCCGCTCGATGCCGTGCAGCAGGTGCCGGCGCCGCCCGGAGAGCAGGAGCCCTCCGCCGTACGCGGCGTCCACGTGCAGCCAGGCGCCGACGGCGTCGCACAGGTCGGCGACCGGACCCAGCGGGTCCACGCACCCCCGGTCGGTGGTGCCCGCGGTCACCACGACCGCCATGACGACGTCCCCGGCGCGCTCGACGTCGACCAGCGCCCGGCCCAGGGCGCCCGGGTCCATCCGGCCCGCCGCGTCCGTCGGGACCGCGACGACCGCGTCGTCGTCCAGGCCGAGCAGCAGCGCCGAGCGCGCGACGCTGAAGTGGCCCGACGCCGTGGCCAGCACGCGCAGCCGGCCGAGCCGCTCGCGCCGCGCGGCGCCGCCGAGCCGGGCGCCGTCGGCCCCCGTCAGCGCGCGCTCGCGGGCCAGGTGCAGGGCCTGCAGGTTGGACTGCGTGCCGCCGGAGGTGAAGACGCCGTCGGCGCCGCCGTCCCCCGTCGGGAAGCCGATCCGGTCGGCGGTCCACTCGACGAGCCGCTGCTCCATGAGCGTCGCGACCGTGGACTGGTCGTAGGTGTCGACGGACGTGTTGATCGCGGCGAGCATCGCCTCCGCGCCCACGGCCGGGAGCGTCACCGGGCAGTTGAGGTGCGCGGCGTAGCCGGGGTGGTGGAACCAGACGGCGTGCGACGCGTAGAGCTCGGCGGTCTCGCGCAGCGCGTCGGGCGTGCCGACCGGCGGGCCGTCGAGGTCGACGGCGTCCACGAGCGCCTGGAGCTCGCGGCGGCTCGCGCCGCAGAACGGCTGCCGGGCGGCGGCGACGCGGGCGGCCACGTCGTCGACGACGGCGTGGAGCGTTCCGGCGTACTCGGCCGCGGTCGCGGCTCCCAGCAGGGCGGAGGGCTTGGGCACGGGACTCCTCGGAAGGGACTCGAAGTGAGGTCAGCCTGGCCTAACTTAGGGTGACCTCGCTCGGATGCCAACCGGTGCGACACAGATCACATCCGGCCGAGGTCCGGACGACGACGGCGGCCCCGCGCACCGCGCCGGGCACGTTGCCCGCGCCACCGGGACCGGGTAATGTCCTGCGGCTCCCACCCCGCCTGTCTCCTGGAGGTCAGCCGTGCCCGCTGTGACCGATGCCGAGCTCGACCTGGAGCGGGCGCACCTGGAGCGGGCGCGGGAGGAGCTCGCCCGGATGCGCGAGCGCACTGCGGGGCTGACCGCCCACGCCGGCGACCGGATCAGCGCCGAGGCGCTCGAGCTCACCCTGGCCCGGCGCCTCGCGCAGCTCGCGGACGACCCCCACGTGCCCCTCTTCTTCGGCCGCCTGGACCACGACGCGCGGTCCGGGGGCGAGGTGTTCCACGTCGGGCGGCGGCACGTGTCGGACACCGCCGGCGACCCGCTGGTCGTGGACTGGCGCGCGCCGGTCAGCGCCGCCTTCTACCGCGCCACCCGGCACGACCCGATGGGCGTGGCGACCCGCCGGCGGTACGGCTTCGCGCGCGGGGTGCTCACCGGGTTCGAGGACGAGGCGCTGTCCGGCGCGTCCACGACGGGCGCCGAGCACTCGGAGATCCTCGAGCAGGAGATCGAGCGCCCGCGCACCGGTCCGATGCGGGACATCGTCGCCACGATCCAGCCCGAGCAGGACGTCATCGTCCGCAGCGACCTCGACCGCACGGTCGTCGTGCAGGGCGCACCCGGCACCGGGAAGACGGCCGTGGGGCTGCACCGCGCCGCCTACCTGCTGTACGCGCACCGCGAGCAGGTCACGCGGCGCGGCATGACCGTCGTCGGGCCGAACTCGAGCTTCCTGCGCTACATCCGGGACGTGCTGCCGGCCCTCGGCGAGGTCGACGCCACGCAGACGACGGTCGAGGAGGTGGTCGCGGCGCACGGGCGCCTGCGCGGCACGGAACCGGCGGACGTCGCCCGCCTCAAGGGCGACGCCCGCATGGCCCAGGTGCTGCGCCGAGCGGTGTGGTCGCACGTGGCAGCACCCGCCGACCCCGTCGAGGCGCTCGTGCTGCCGCGCGGCTCCCGGCGCTGGCGCGTGCCCGCCCACGAGGTCCGCGACGCCGTCGCCCACGTGGTCGGCCGCGAGCTGCGCTACGACGCCGGACGCGAGCAGCTGCGGTACGCGCTCGCGCACCGGATCCTGCAGCAGATCGAGGCGAGCGGCGACGCCCTCGACGACCGGGCGTGGGACGTCCTCGCGCGCACCAAGGCCGTCAAGGACCACGCCGCGACGCTCTGGCCGGTCCTGACGCCCGCCCGGCTGCTCCACCGCCTGCTGTCCGACCCGGAGCTCCTCGCGCAGATGTCGGACGGCATCCTCACGCCCGCCGAGCGCGACGCGCTCGCTTGGGCCACCCCGCCCCGGAGCGCGGGCGCGGCGCGGTGGACCCTCGCCGACCTCGTCCTGCTCGACGAGCTCGCCGACCTGCTCGAGCGGGCACCGTCGGTGGCGCACGTCGTCGTCGACGAGGCGCAGGACCTGTCGCCGATGATGCTGCGCGCCCTCGGACGGCGGGCCCGCACCGGATCGCTCACCGTGCTCGGCGACCTCGCCCAGGCGACCACGCCGTGGGCCGTGCGCTCCTGGGCCGACGCCCTGGACCATCTCGGCAAGCCCGACGGGCACGTCGAGCAGCTCACCGCCGGGTTCCGCGTGCCCGGGGACGTCATCGAGTACGCGGCGCGCCTGCTGCCGACGATCGCGCCCGAGCTCGCGCCGCCCGTGGCGGTGCGGCGGGCGCGCGGCGAGCTCGTGCTCACCACCGCGCCGACGCTCGGGCTGGTGCGCACGGCGCTCGCGCGCGAGGGTTCGGTCGGGCTGATCGTGCCCGACGGCGGAGTGGCCGCCGCCCGCCGCGAGCTCCTGGCTGCCGGGCTCGCCTTCGCCGTCGTCGGCGAGGACGACGGGCGGACGCCGGACCCTGCCGACGACGGCGCCACCGAGTTCGACGCGCGCCTCGACCTGGTCCCTGCGTCCCTGGCCAAGGGCCTGGAGTTCGACCACGTCGTCCTCGACGACCCGGCGGGGATCGTGGCCGGGGAGGCCGAGCACGAGTCCGGGCTCCGGCGCCTGTACGTCTGCCTGACCCGCGCCGTGACCTCCCTCGCGGTGCGGCACGACGACGACCTGCCCGTGGAGCTGACGGGCCGGAGGGACTGACCGCCCGGCCCACGCCTCCCGGTACGACGCAGCGTCTGCCCGCAAGGTCGTGACACACGCCACAGGATCTGGGAAAGTCTTTGCCAACGGGCGGTGGGGACCGTCCCACGCCCCCGTCCCGGGGAGGGACCCATGAGAGGCATGGCGCGAAGGAGCTGGATGAGAGCGACGACGGCGGCCCTGGCAGCGGGGGCGGTGATCGCACCGACGGCGGGAGCCGCCGGTGCCGCGCCGCCGGACGAACCCGCCCCGACGGGCCACAAGATCACGACCACCCACTGGCAGGGCGTCGCCGAGCTGCGCCAGGGCGAGTGGGAGAACCTGCGCCCCGGCGCGCACGGCACGCTCGGCGTGCGCGACGCCGGCGGCCCGACCACCGCGTACACGGACCCGTTCGGTGACGGCTCCGCGGTCGAGTACGAGACGGGGACGTGGACATCACCGGTCGTCGAGACCGGGTACGCCGTCGACGAGTCCCTCACCTCGTGGAACGCCACGACCCCGACCGGCACGTGGGTCGAGGTCGAGTTCCGCGGCCGCAAGGCCGACGGCGCGTGGACGAAGTGGTTCGTCATGGGCCGCTGGACCTCCGGGGCCGACTTCGCGCCGGCGGACGGGTCGGTGGGCGACATCCACCGCACCTCGGTGGAGGGGCAGAACGACGCCGACGCCGCCCTGTACACGGACACCTTCGTGGCGCGCACGGGGCACGAGCCCGAGGCGTTCCAGACCCGCGTCAACCTGTACCGGCCGGCCGGGTCGACGGCGACCCCCCGCCTGTCGGGCGTGACGACGATGACCAACGAGTACCTGCCCGACTCCGCGTACGAGGGCACCAGCGCCTTCACGCTCGGCCGCGCGGTCGAGCTCGACGTGCCCGGCTACTCGCAGCTGATCCACATCGGCGAGTACCCCGAGTTCGGCGGCGGCGGCCAGGTGTGGTGCTCGCCGACGTCGACCACGATGATCCAGTACTCGTACGGCCCGAAGCACCAGGTGCCGGCCGCGCAGCTCGAGGGCATCGTCGCCCCGAACGGCGACCCGCAGGTGGCGCACGCCGCCATCAACGCCTGGGACTACGCCTACGAGGGCGCGGGCAACTGGCCGTTCAACACGGCGTACGCGCACGAGTACGGGCTGGAGACGTTCGTGACGCGGCTGCGCTCCCTCGCCGAGGCGGAGCAGTTCATCGCGGCGGGCATCCCGCTGGTGGTGTCGATCAACTTCAAGAAGGAGGAGATGCCTGAGGCCGGATACGGCACCAACGGGCACCTGGTCACCATCGTGGGCTTCACCGCCGACGGCGACCCCGTCATCAACGACCCCAACAAGGCGACCGACGCCGACGTGCGCAACGTGTACACCCGCGAGAACTTCGAGCGCGTGTGGCAGACGTCCACCGACGGCATCGCGTACGTCATCCACCCCCACGACGTGAAGCTCCCGCCGAACGTCCCCGGGGCCACCGCCAACTGGTGAGGTAGCTCGACCCTCGCCGAGGTAGCACCCACCTTGCCGAAGTAGCACGGGCCTCGCCGAGGTAGTGGATTCCAC